>JAEEHL010000071.1 GCA_016280825.1 Verrucomicrobiota bacterium | reverse complement strand
CGCGTCGCCCACGGCTCCCGCAGTGGCGCCAGCCGCGTCAACCGCAGCCCCGCCGACCGCGCTGACGCCGTCGACAACCCCCGCGCCAAGCGAAAAGAGCGCGTCGCCCAGGGCCCCACACGACTTGACGGCGACGGCGAGTATCTGCTGCCATATCTCCGCAAGCGTCGCGCCGCCCGACTCCTTGCCGATGTCGGTAAGCGTGATCGGCGGAACGGGAATCGTCACGGGCACGCCCTCGACCTTGACCTTTACGCCGGAAATGGAGAGGCGGGCGATCTCGACCTTCTTTCCGCCGTCCTCCGCCTCGGACTCGCCGGCCTTGGCCTTCTCCTTTGCGGCATCGGCCTTCGGAGCCTCTGCCTTCGCGGCCTCCTCGACCTTCTTGTCCTCTTCGGTCTTCGGGCCGCCAGACGCGTTTTCGGCAATCACCTCGAAGTTGTTCCTGCCGTCGTGCGAGACGTACGTGGCGTACACGCCGGAGATCGCGACTTCCTCGACGAGGATCTTCTTGGTGAAGATCGAGGCCATGGAGACCTTGACGTCAAGCTTGTCGAGCGTCACGGCCTCCCTGTCGGAAAAGCCCTCCGGGTTCTCAAGGCGCATCTTCCCCACATGCAGCGTGCCCGTATAGGGATTTACCGAGAGTTCGCCAAGAGTGAACGCCGTGCCCGTAATCTTCGGCACTGCGACGTTCGCCGCAATCCTTCCTGCCGGGCCTATCCAGAACGGCGACAGCAGCAAAAGCGCGACTACCGCGACTGCCGTCCACATCAACACCTTGCCAACTACCTTCAACGCCTTCTTCATCTTGTCTCCTCCTCGGTTTTAAGTTCCTCGATTGTTATCTTGGTCCTAAGCCCCGTTCCCGCCTTCTCCACCTCAAGGACGCTCGGCGCCCAGCGTTCGCCGAACTTCTTGAGCCGCGTGCCCCAGAGCCGTCGCACCGCCGTCTTGTCGCCGTCGGCGAATTCCTCCTCGGCCTGCATGAGCGCGGAAGTCTTCTTGTCAAGCCAAACGCGAACCGTGCGCCCGCCGTCCTTGAGGACTATGACGCGGCACTTCTGGCCGTGGACCGACTCGGACATGCGCTCTGAATCGTAGGATACGTCCTGCCAGTCGAGATAGTCGAGCAGGAGGTCGCTCCACGTAACCGACGAGCCGTCAACAAGCGTGGCCGCAGCCTCTGCCGGGCGCTCGACGGACTTGCCGTCTATCTCAAGCGAAAGTGCCTTCCCTCCGTCACGCCTGAACGAGTACTTGTGCTCGGCCTGCACCGTGCCGCGCCTGTTGCGCACGACTATCCTGCCGGCAACCTCCACCTTCTCCGGTAGCATGGCGCGGCATTCCGCGAGAAGCTGCCTTGGCTCGGGGTCGGGCGCGGCGACAGCCGCCGCGGCCAGCAGTAGCGCACATGCCGTCACTTCGCAAACTCCCTCTCAAGCCCCTTGTGCACCGGCCCGCCGACGTCGCGCCCGGTCTCGTAGTAGCGGCGCGCCGCCTCGCGCGAATCGGGGCGGAACTTCAGTATGAGCGCGGCCATGTTGTAGTAGGCGTGGTAGCTCCTGGGGTTCGTCATTATCGCCCTGTCGAGCGTCGCCTCCGCCGCGCGCCAGTCGCCAGACTGCGCCTCGAGGCGCGCGCGCATGTTGAGCGCCTTCGCGTCGTCAGGCCTCAGTTCAAGCGCCTTGTCGATCTCCTCCTTGCCGGGCATGGCCGCCGCAGGCTTTGACTGCTCCTTGCGCACGGGCTTCCCGGCAGCGCGCGGCGCCTCTTCCTTCGGCGCCTCCTCGCCAACGCCTTCCGAACCGGCTGCCGGCTCCTCCTCCTTTGGTTCCTCCTCCTTCGGCTCCTTCGCGGCCGGCTTTGCCGCCGGAACTGGCGGCGCGTCAAGCCCGAGCCTCTTGCGGCGGCGCTCCTCGAACTTCTTCTCAAGTTCCCGCGTGTCCGTGACCTGCACTGCCTTCGCGTTTTCGCGGCTCTGCTCGAGGATGATGGAATCCATCGCGGCGTTCACGTAGGCGCGCTTGTTCCTTAGCGAGGCGTATTCCGGCAAGGGCGTGATGGCAGGGTTCTCCCTCTCCACCCTGTCAAGTTCGTCGAGCGCCTTGCGGTAGTGCTCGAGCGCCTCGTCAAGCTTGCCCTCTGCCGCCGCGTCCACGGCATCGTCGATTTCGAGCGACGCCTGCTCCACAAGGTCGGAAAGCTTGACGCTCGCCTTCCCCTCGCCGCCGCCGAACGGCCAGTACCACGAAGCCTGCGCCCCCGTCGCCAGGACTGCGGCGGCTGCAAGCGCCAATGCTGTTTTTAGGGTCTGTCGCATGTCCATAATGTCAGAAGAATAGCTTTGCCGCCTTTAGAAGCCCCTGCTTCCACGGAACGCGGTGCGAGACCCCGCTCTTGCCCCTGAATTCGGGAAGGTGCTCGACATACCATTCGTAGTTCCTGACGAGCGCCTGCTTGTTCGAATAGCGCGGGCGGAAGTCGAGCAGCTTCTCCGCCTTCTCGATGGAGACGAACGAATCCGTCGACGCCGTCTCGTACACCCACGGGTAGAGCGGCGAAAGATGCAGTTTTTCGAGGATGCGAAGGATGAACACCACGGGCGCGACAGGCATGCCGCGTATCTTCTTGCCGTGCCCGGCCCTGTCGAGGACGGCCTGGTAGTCCTCGCGCATCGTCGTAAACTCCTTCGCGCCGATGTTGAACTCCGTCGCCACGACGTCCTTCGGGTACGTCATCGCGTTCCAGATGGCGTCGTCGAGGTCGGCGACGTCCATTAGCTGGTAGCGGTTCCTGCCGCTGCCGATCATTGGGAAGCCGTGCCCGGTGTAGGCCCAGTCGTAGAAAAGCGCGAAGACGCCGAGCCGCTCCTGGCCGATGAAGCTCTTCGGGCGGATTATCGAGACCGGGTAGCCCTCCTTGATCGCCTCGCGGCAGATGTTCTCCGCGTCGATCTTGGCGTGCCCGTAGGGGCCTACGCCGACAAGCGGGTCGGTCTCGTAGATCGGGTGCTTCTTCGGCACTCCGTAGACGGCGGTGGAGGATATCTGTATCATCCTGTCGAGCTTGAACTTGCGCGCCGCCGCGAGCACATTCCTGCAGCCGTCGACCTCCGTCGTGTAGATGTCCTCCTCGCTGTAGAGGGGCAGGGCCGCCGCGCAGTGCACCACGACGTCGCAGCCCTCCGTCACCTTCTCGACGACCGGCACGTCGCGCACGTCGCCGAGCGTGAACTTGAGCCACGGCTCGTTGCGCTCCGGGTAGTCGAACTCGGCGATGTCGAGCACGCGGATCTCCTCCACCCCCTTCTCGCGAAGGAGGCGTATCAAGTTGATGCCGAGAAACCCGCTGCCGCCTGTGACGAGAACCTTCATGACTCTTTTTCGATCTCCCCGCGAAGAAGGCCGACAAACGCGTCCACCGCCATCGCGCCAAGGTCTCCGTCCGCGCGCGACCTTACCGAAACCGTTCCCGCCGCCTCGTCGCGCGGCCCGACCACGACCTGGTAGGGCAGCTTCTGGAGCGTCGCCTCGCGTATCTTCGCGCCAAGCTTCTCGGCCGACGAATCGACGTCCACGCGGAAGCCCGCCGCGCGAAGCTGCGCCTGCACCTTCTTCGCATAGTCGAGCGCCTTGTCGGAGACGGGCAGCACGCGCACCTGCTCGGGCGCGAGCCACAGCGGGAACGCGCCCGCATAGTGCTCTATGAGGATGCCGAAGAAGCGCTCGATCGAGCCGAGGAGCGCGCGGTGCACCATGTAGGGCTGGTGGTCCTTGCCGTCGGCGCCTACATAGGTGAGGTTGAAGCGCTCGGGCAGGTTGAAGTCGAACTGCACGGTGCCGAGCTGCCACGGGCGGCCGAGGGCGTCCTTGATCTTCATGTCGATCTTCGGGCCGTAGAACGCGCCGCCGCCCTCGTCGACCTCGTACTTCATCCCCTCCTGGTCGAGGGCGTCCCTGAGAGACTGCGTGGCCTGTTCCCAGCGGGCGGGGTCGCCCACGGCCTTCGCGGGCTTGGTGGAAAGGTAGGCCTGGATGTCGTGGAAGCCGAACTTGCCAAGCATGTTCTTCGCGAACTCGACGGTGTCCTTTATCTCCTGCACTATCTGCTCGGGCGTGCAGAAGATGTGGGCGTCGTCCTGGGTAAAGCCCCTCACGCGGAAGAGCCCGTGCCTCACGCCGTCCTTCTCGTAGCGGTAGACGGTGCCAAGCTCCGCGTAGCGCACCGGCAGGTCGCGGTACGAGCGCTTCTCGAACTGGTAGCACTGGATGTGGAACGGGCAGTTCATGGGCTTTACGTAGTAGTCCTGTATGTAGGCGTCGTTCCCGTCGCCTTCCTGGACGTGCATCACGGGGAACATGCCGTCCTTGTAGAAGCTGAGGTGGCCGGAGGTCTCCCACAGGTTCGACTTGCCGACGTGCGGCGTATAGACGATCTCGTAGCCCGCCTCGTAGTGGCGGCGGCGCCAGTACTCCTCGATCGCCACCCTGACGCGCGCGCCGCGCGGCAGCCAGTGGGCGAGCCCGGGGCCCACCTGCTCGGTTATCGTGAAGAGCTTGAGCTGCTTTCCGAGGACGCGGTGGTCGCGCTTCTTCGCCTCCTCCTCGCGGGCGATGATGGCGTCGAGCTCGGCCTGGTCCTTCGCGACGATGCCGTAGACGCGCTGGAGCATCTTGTTCTTCTCGTCGCCGCGGTAGTAGCTGCCAGCGACGCGCGTGAGCTTCACCACGCCGATCTGCGCGGAGTGCTCCACGTGCGGCCCGCGGCACATTTCCACGTAGTCGCCCACGGTGTATGTCGAGATGTCCTCGCCCTCGGGGATGTCGGCAAGGCGCTCGAGCTTGTACTTCTGGCCCTCGAGCATCTTCGCGCACTCCTCGCGGGTCACGACCTTCCTGACGAAGGGCTCGTCAAGGGCGATGAGGCGGGCGATTTCGGCCTCGATCTTCGGGAAGTCCTCTGGCGAAATCCTGTGCTCGAGGTCAAAATCATAGTAGAACCCCGCGTCTGTCGCCGGGCCTATGTCAACCTGCACGCCCTCAAATACGTTCTGCACGGCGCGCGCCATCAAATGCGCCGCGCTGTGCCTTCTGGCCTGTTCGTTAATTTCCGCCATCGCTTCTCCCTGTTTCCCTGAAAACGCGTATTATATCATATTTGTGCCGCCGCTCTGCCAAATATCTTCTTCGTGTCGACCGTCACGATGCCGAGGGGCTTCATCGTCTTCCACGCGCCGCGCGTGAAGTCCGGTATGTCGACGGGCGCGCCGCGCTTCCCCTGCGAGATCTCGGTAATCTCGCAGAGGCAGCTCCACGAGGCGAGGTCGTACACGTCCATGTCGAGGGGCAGGCCGTTCTGCAGGCAGTAGATCCAGCGGAGGTCCATGACGAAGTCCATGCCGCCGTGGCCGCCCACCTTCTTCGCGATGTCGCCGACTAGCTTCCACATCGGGTGGCGGTACTTCTCGCGGTACTCCTTCGTGCGCTCCTCGGTGTACTCCCTCGGGCCGGAGCCGGGCGTCTTCTCGATGTCGATCCTGAGCGGGTAGTCCATCATTATCCCGTGCGTGCCCTGTATCGTGTTCATGCGGCTGTACGGGTGCGGCGCGTTGCACGAGAGGTTGAGGAGGATTATCTTGCCCTTCGCCGTGCGGATGAGCGAGGAGTTGTACGTGCCCGTCAGGTACTTCTTGTACGTCTCGACGTTCTCGCCGTTCCAGCGCGTGTCGCCGCCCCTTATGAGGTCGCCTACCGAAATGCCCTCCATCGAGTTCAGGTAGTCGAAGCGGTCGCCGCGGTTTATGTTCATGTACTGCGCGACGGGGCCGAGGCCGTGGGTCGGGTAGTAGTTGCCCCTGTGCTCCATGTACCACTCGGCGCGGAACTGGCTGAGCTTGTGGCCGCGCGTCGAGCCGCTGTGGAGGTAGCCGGCCTCGCCGTACACCGTCTCGCCCAGCACCCCAAGGCGGCACATGTTGAGCGCAAGCATCTCCTTCTCGCCATAGCAGCAGTTCTCGAGCATCATGCAGTGGCGCTTCGTCTTCTCGCTCGTCTCGACGAGCTCCCAGCAGCTGTCGACGTCCATCGTGGCGGGAACCTCGACGAACGCATGCTTGTCGGCGCGCATCGCGGCGAGCGCCACGGGCGCGTGGAGCTTCCACGGGACGCAGGCATAGACGACGTCGACGCTGTCCCACTGGCAGAGGTCGCGATATGCCGTCGCGCCCAAGAACTCCCTGGCGGGCTTGAGGTTGCACCCCGCGAGAATGTTGCGGCAGCCCGCGATGGCCCCCTTGTCGATGTCGCAGAGGGCCGTGACGTCGACGCCCGGTATCTTGCAGATGCGCTTCACGGCCCACGTGCCGCGCTTGCCGACGCCTACGAAACCAATGCGCACGCGCTCCAGCTTCGGCGCGACGAAGCCCGCCATGGGCGCGCCGATGCTCTCGTTGGCCGGCGGCGCGACGGGCGTCTCGGCGGCAGGCGCGGCAGGCTTGTCGTCAACTACGGCCACTGCCTTGCCGGTCTGGCAGCCCGCGGCGACGGCCGCAAGCCCCATCCATCCAGTCCCCTTGAGGAAGTCCCTTCTGTCGATTCCGTTCATTGCCATGTCTTGTTCTCCTTCAGTTTAGTTTCTTCTTACGATCTTTGCGATTATGCGGGAAGCGCCGAGGATCTTGAACCCGAGAAGCAAGAGTATCTTCCCGAGAAGGTGCCGCGACTCGGCGCGTATCTCCTTTATCTCGATGCCCTCCTTGTCGCAGAGGGCACGGAAGTCCTTGAGCGTGATGCAGTGGATGTTCGGCGTGTCGTACCACTGGAACGGCAGCTGCTTCGAGACGGGGAGCCGCCCGGTGAGCGCGAGCGTGAGGCGTATGCGGTACGCCGCGAAGTTCGGGAAGGTGACGATCGCCTCATCGGCTATCCTCAGCGCCTCGTGGAGAAGCCCGCGCGGGTTCTTCACCTCCTGGAGCGTGTCGGAGACGATGGCAGTGTCGTAGTGGCGGTCGGGAACCGTCTCAAGCCCTTCGTCGGCGTCCTCCCAGAAGACGTCGTGGCCGTCGGCAAGCGCCTCCTCGAAGCGCTCGACGTCGATCTCCACGCCGTCGCCGCGCACGCCGAGGTCCTCGCGGAGGACATTCAAAAGCGTGCCGTCGCCGCAGCCGATGTCCACTACGTGCGAGCCGGGGCGCACCATCTTCACGACGTTGCGGTATAGGCGGCGCTGCCACTTCATCACCTTGACGGAGCGCCCGGAGAGGAAGCCGCCCACGAGCTTCGAGAGGTCGTCTATGTCGGTAAGGAACGAGTCGTGCCCCGTGCCGGACTCGAGATGGCAGTACGACACGTCCTTCTTCGACCGCATGAGCGAGGCCACGATCTCCTTCGACTGCCACCAGGGAAAGAGTATGTCGTTCTCGTATGAGACCACGAGCGTCTTCGCCTTCACGCGGGCGAACGCGGCGTCGAGCGAGCCGAAGCGGTCGCACGGGTCGGAGAGATCCATCGAGCGAGTTATGTGCAGGTAGCTGTTCGCGTCGAAGCGGCGCAGGAACTTCATCGCCTGGTAGTCGAGGTAGCTCTCTATCTGGAAATACGTCTTGAAGAGGCGGTCGCGCTCGGCGCGCTCCTCCGGCGGGGCGTTCACGAAGTTCTCCTGCAGGCGGCGGCCGAACTTCTGCTGCAGGAGCTCGCGCGAGAGGTAGGTTATGTGCGCGAGCTGCCGCGCCGCCGCAAGCCCCGCCTTCGGGCCCTTGCCGTCGCCTTCGAGGTAGTAGTCGCCGCCCTGCCACTTCGGGTCGTCCGTTATGGAGTTGCGGCTCATCACGCTCAGCGCGATCGCCTGCGTGTTGAGGCTCGCGCTCGTCGCTATGAGGCAGACCTTCTCCATGTCGTCCGGGAAGCGCGTCATCCAGTTCACGACCTGCAGGCCGCCGTAGCTGCCGCCCACGAGCGCGGCGAGCTTCTTCACGCCGAGCTGCCGCAGAAAGAGCCTGAAGACGTCCACCGCGTCGTCGAACGTGTACTGCGGGAAGGACGAGCCGTAGGGCCGCCCCGTGTCGGGGTTGATCGACATGGGGCCCGTCGTGCCGGTGCAGCCGCCGAGCACGTTCGCGCAGATGACGTGGTACCTCCTCGTGTCGAAGGCGCGGCCGGGGCCTACCATCTCCTCCCACCAGCCGCTCGGCTTCTCCTCGCCCGGCCTTATGCCGGCTACGTGCGCGTCGCCCGTGAGCGCATGGCAGATGTAGACCGCGTTCGCGTCGCCTAGCGGGGCGCCGCATTCCTCGTATGCGACCTCCACCTCCTTGAGGACGCCGCCGTACGCAAGCCTCAAGCCCCCTCCCGGGAGCTCGAGCTTGAGCTTCTTCGGCTCTACGATGCCTACGCCTTCGCCCATCTTCGCGCCTACTTCCCCTCTCCAGGCGCGGCGTCGCGCCGCTCCTTCACGATTGCGTACTCCACCCAGATGGGATAGCCGGAGCCGCTGTTGTTGCGCATGACGACGATGTTCTCGCCCTTGACGAGGTTCTTCGCCGGCAGGTCGAACCCGACCGTAGTCCACGCGCCCTGCCCGCCGCGCACGAAGAAGGGGTTCGCGCCGTCGTAGACCGTCTCTCCGTTGAGCTCGACCACGAACTTCTTCGGGTATCCCGTGCTGACCCCGCTAATCCAGAGCTTCATGCCCTCCGCCGGGACCTTCTCGACATTGAACTTGAAGCGCGCGCGGCAGTTCTCGTAGAAGCACGCCGCCACCGAGCTCGTTGGCAGGATCGGCTGCTTCTTCGTAGAGGGATACGGTTCGGCGGCGACGCCGCGCATGTCGTAGAGCGGGTCTATGAAGATGTCGCCCTTCGACTCGTCGTAGGCGGCCTTCTTGTCCTTGGCAAGGTGCTCCTTCAGGACGGCGTAGGGCTTGGCGTACTTCTTGTGGTAGTCCGGCGGGTTCCTGATGTACTTCACGACGCCGTCGAACCAGCCGACCGCCCGCTCCCACGAGCCGAAGCCGCGCATGACCTTCGGGCCTGCGATCTCGCGAGCCTTCTCCGTAGCCTCGTGGATCTCCTTAGAGGCCTGCTCCCAGGCCGCGAGGTCTTCGTGCAGCACGCCGGAGTGGATGCGCCCGTACTTGTAGCCGTCGACCTGGCAGAGCTTGTCGTAGGCGGGCTTCAGGGTCGCGTACACGCCCTTGCCGGCGTACTGGTCGAGCCCGCGCTCCACGGCCCTCTTCCTGTCGTAGCCATTCACGTTCCAGAGGTAGTCGGCGAGCGTGGTGAGGATCGGATAGTCCTCCGGCGTGTCGGAGTTCTTCTGTATGCTGCGCATGTCCTCGGCGGCGAACCCCGGGTAGAACCACTTGTCCCACGGCATCTCGTCCAGGACGTAGGAAAGGTAGTAGTGGGGGCCGGCCTTGTTCTGGAAGAGCGAGGGCTTTCTCCCGATGAGGTTCGCGTACCAGTCGCGGTGCGCCTTGTTCTTCCTGTGCGAGCCGACGCGCTCGCCGGTCCAGAATATCGAGACCTCCTCCGGCAGCTTCTGGAGGCTCTTCAGGTACTTGTTGCGGTCGTCGGGGTAGGGGTGGCCGGCGCTCGGCCCCCAGTAGAACGGCGGGCAGAACTCCATCTTGAAGTCGGGATACTCGGCCTTGACGCGGTTGTAGAACTTGAGGAGGTGCTCGACGTCGAAGTCGGAGGGCTTTCTCCCGGTGTCCTTGTCCTCCTGCTTGTAGACGTCGTCCCAGTAGCGCGCGTCGTCGTACGGGTAGTATATGCCCACTCCGCACGACGCCCATATCTTCGCGTTCTCCACCTGCATCTCGAGGAACACGTTCCAGCAGAGCGGCCAGCAGAGGTCCATCGTGAACGGGGCAAACCCGTAGTAGAGCTCGAGGCCGAGGTCCTTGAACTCCTTGGCCATGCACTTCGTCTTGTAGAGGTTAAGCGGCGTGTATATGCCCTGCGAGATGAAGTTGGGCTTCGCGGTCGTGATGTTCATCTTGTTGAAGAGCATGAACTCGCACTCGTCCACGCAGCAGCGGCCGAGATAGCCGCGCTGCGGGCAGTCGGGCCAGTCCTCGAGCGAGGCGTGGCGCATCCGCTTCTCCTGCCAGTCGTATATCTGCAGGAACGAGACAAGGCCCCATAGGACGCCCTGCCTGTCGCGCGCGCGGATCTCCGCGCCCTTCTCGCCGGACTTGAGCGTGTAGCCCTCTGGCTTGTCTACGGGAGCCGCCGGGTCGAGGGCGACCGTGACGGGATACCCGCCCTTCTCCGGCGTCTCGACGCCGCGGAGGTTGAGCTTGCGCCTGAAGAACCTGAACCTCGCGTCGTCAGGCGCGATGCCCACGGCCTTCACCGACACCTTGGGCGCGGCGGTGTACTTGTCGAGGTACTCCGACTTCTGCGGCTCGGGGAACGCCCTGCATCCCGTCCAGCGCGGCAGGGAAAGCCCGTTAAGCGAATTGCCGTCAAGCCAGTGGAGCGCCTGCCTCGCGCGGGCGTTCCAATTCGTCTGGCGGCGGCGGCCGGCCCAGCCTCCCGCCTTCAGGTCGCGCGAGAGGAGGTCGTGGAGAGTCTTCTTCGCCTCCTCCTCGCGGCCCGCGCCGAAGTGGCAGTCGGCGATTTCGTAGAGCGCCCGCGCGACAGACTGCTGGTCGCTCTTGAAGGCGACTGCCATGGACTTCTAGTACGCCTTTATCGCGTCGTCCCAGCGCGACCTGAACATGAGCGCCCAGCCGAGCTCCGCCCACTTGTCCGCGGCCTTCGGGTCCTTCTCGGGCGCCTCCTCCGCGAGCTTGCGGCAGTGCGCGATGTACGTGTCGCTTATCTCGTCGCACTTCTTCTGGTCGAGGCCCTTTGTCGAGTCCGGCGGGACGGTCAGCCAGCGGATGCGGTTCAGGTCGGAGTAGATGCCGAAGATGGCCGTCGGCGGGTCGGACTTAAGGAGGTACGGGTTCTTCTTCTCCTTCGGCGCGAGCGGAAGGTCCGGGTCGACGTTCGCCTTGTCGTCGGCGAGCGCGAGCAGGGCCACGGGGAGCGCGAGAAGCGCGATCTTGAGGTTTGTCTTCATGTTGTCGTATCCTTTGCCGTATTACATCCTGTATCCGTTGAAGCTGCGCGTGTTGTAGAGCTTCTGGCCCTTCGGCACGGCAAGCCCCATCGCCTTGCGTATGGCGACGATGTCCTTCACGAACTTGGGCTTAAGCTGCCTCACCCTGCCGCCGTGTGCGTCGGCGAGAAGGAGAACCTGGCAGTATGCGTCGGCGTTCTCGGCGAACCACTCCGCCTCCTCGACGTCGCGGCCGCCGCAGACTATGCCGTGGTTGGCCATGAAGACGACGTTCGACTTCTTCGCCGCCTCCGCGACGGAGCTCGCCACCTCGTCTGTGCCGGGCGTCGCGTACGGCGCAAGCGGAATCTGGGAGAGGAAGATGTCGGCCTCGGGGTTGATGCCGTTCGGCGGCACCATCCCCGCGAAGAGGAAGGCGTTGCAGTGCGGCGGGTGGCAGTGGATGCAGGCGTTCATGCCGGTCGCCTTCATCATCGCGATATGCACTTTCACCTCGCTCGTGCGCGGGCGGATGCCGCAGAGCTGGCCACCCTTCATGTCGACGAGGCAGATGTCCTCGCGCTTCATGAAGCCCTTGCAGCACAGGGTCGGCGTGCAGAGGACGAGGTCCTCCCCGACGCGCACGGAGATGTTGCCGCCGTTGCCGTCGGTGTATCCCTTCTCGTAGATGCGCCTGCCCATCTCGCAGATCTGGTCCTTCACCTTTACTACGGGCGCGGAGACGAAGAACCTGTCGAGCTCCCTGCGCGTCTTCGGCTGCGGGCCGTTCTTCCAGTCGTACGCCCTCTCGACGAGCGGCGGGTGTATGTAGAGCTTTTCGTCCATTTGTCAGGCTCCTTCAGTTATGCCGTTCTGCCTTGCGATAAGCCCCTCGCCGCCGTAGAGCTTGCGAAGCTTGGGCTTCTCGATCTTGCCGGTCGGGTTGCGCGGAACGGGCGCGAAGATGATCTTGCGCGGCCGCTTGTAGCGCGGCAGGTCGAGGCAGAAGTCGTTCACCTCGCGCTCCGAAAGCGCCATGCCGTCCTTGACGGAGACGATGGCCGCCGCGATCTCGCCGAGCCTTTCGTCTGGAAGGCCGATTACCGCGACGTCCTTGATCGCCGGGTGCGCGCGCATGAAGTCCTCTATCTGCACGGGGTAGATGTTCTCGCCGCCCGTGATGATGACGTCCTTCGCGCGGTCGACGAGGTAGATGAAGCCGTCCTTCTCCTCGGCCATGTCGCCCGTGAGGAGCCACCCGCCCTCCTTGAGTATCTCGGCGGTCGCCTTCGGGTTCTTGTAGTATTCCTTGAGGACGCCCGGGCCCTTCAGCGCGAGCTCGCCCACTTCGCCCGGGGCGACGGGCGTCACGCCGTCGCTTTTCACGATCTTCGTCTCCCAGCCGTAGCCCGCTACGCCGATTGCGCCGACGTGGTCGATGTTCTCGATCCCGAGGTGCACCGCGCCCGGGCCGGTCGACTCCGAAAGCCCGTAGTTGGTGTCGTAGTCGTGGTTCGGGAAGACGCTCTTCCAGCGCTTTATGAGCGACGGCGGCACCGGCTGGGCGCCGATGTGCATGAGCCGCCAGCGCGAAAGGTCGTATTCCTCGAGCTTCACCGCGCCGCTCTCGATTGCGTCAAGAATGTCCTGCGCCCACGGCACGAGGAGCCACACTATCGAGCAGCGCTCCTCGGAGACGACGCGAAGTATCCACTCCGGCTTCACGCCCTTCAAGAGCACCGCGCGCCCGCCTACGAGGAACGAGCCGAACCAGTGCATCTTCGCGCCCGTATGGTAGAGCGGCGGGATGCAGAGGAAGCAGTCTTCCTTCGTCTGGCCGTGGTGGTTCTGCTCCACGCGGCACGAATGGACGAGGCACCTGTGCTGCAGCACTATCGCCTTCGGGAAGCCCGTCGTGCCGGAAGAGAAGTAGATCGCCGCCTCGTCCTCGAGCGTGAGCGGGATGGCCGGCGTCCTCGACGAGCAGTAGGAGACGAGATTGCGGAAGTTCTCCGCGAACGTCGGGCAGTCGTCGCCGATGTAGAGGCGCGCGCGGAGCCTCGGCACGCGGTCGACGATCTGCTCGACCCTGCCCGTGAACTCCGGCCCGAAGACGAGCGCGTCGGCGTCGGCGAGCTCGAGACAGTACTTTATCTCGTCGGCGGTGTAGCGGAAGTTGAGGGGAACTGCCATGCAGCCCGCCTTCAGGACGCCGAAGTAGACCGGCAGCCACTCAAGGCAGTTCATGAGCAGTATCGCCACCTTGTCGCCCTTCCTGAAGCCGCGCGAAAGGAGGAAGTTCGCCACCCTGTTGGAGAGCTCGTTGAACCTGCGCCAGGTTATCTCCGACCTGTACGCCTCGGCCGCAGAAGGCTCGATGAGGGAGTATTCGCGCCATGTCGTGTGGCGCGACTCGTACTCCTGCGGGTTTATCTCCACAAGCGCGACGTCGTCCGGCCACGTGGCGGCGTTGCGCTCGAGTATGTCGGCTATGCTGCCAAATTCCTCTTTCATTTCCTCTTCTTCTCCGCCTTGGCCTTTTCCTTCGCGGCCTTCTCGGCCTCCTTCGCCCTGGCCTCAAGGTCCTTGAGGCCCGCCGCGTACCGCTCCTTGCCCTCGTCCGGCCACGTCGTCATGTAGAGCTTCACGAGGCCGAACGCCTTCACGGGGTCCGACTGCGTCGAGAACGATATCTCGTCCTCGACCTTGGTCTTCGCCGCGGCGACCGCGGCAAGGACGTTCCGCGCCTCCGCTGCATACGGCGAGTTCTTCGCGTCGGCGTCCTTCTGTATCTTCTTGAGGTCGGACTTGATGTTCTTGCCCAGGACGAACTTCTTCTCGAGTGGCTTGTACTTCTTTAGCGCAACGCCCGCGACGAGGCTCTCGGGGACTATCGCCCCCGAGAACGCGTTGATGGCCGCCTCGATGGCGGCCTTGTCGTCGCGGCCCGAGTAGACCACGCGGCCGCCGCGGTCGACCACGTACATAAATGGGATTCCGCCGCCGTTGTCCGGCTCGCCGGCGGCAAGCCCGAAGCCAGAATACACGGGATAGCGCACATTCGCCTCGGCGAGGACCTTGCGCACGTCTTCGGGGGAGCCGTTCTGCCTGTGCGAGCCGATGAGGACGAAAGGCTTGTGGGAGAAGCTTTCGTGGTACTTCTCGAGCTGCGGCAGAAGCCTGCGGCACGGCGGGCAGTGGATGCCCCACTCGTCGACAAAGACGACCTTGCCCGCGAGATCCGCAGGCGTCAGCTTGGGCCCGGAGAGATGGTGCTCGTCGTCAAGCCCGCGCCACTCAGCCCCTGCAAGCGCGGCGGCCGCCGCCGTCGCCGCCGCAAAAATCAGAACTTTTGTTTTCATTAAGTTGCTATTATATCTAAAAACCGCCCTCAAAGTCAAGTGAGGAGCAGTGGGCAGGGGTCAGTAGTCAGGGGTCAGGTTCGAGAACGAAAACAAATTCCACTCTCCAACTCCAACTCTGAACTCCAACTTGCCCCAAACGCGAGTGCGGCCTCGCCCTTGCGACAATGCCGAGCCCCTTTTATGGCCTCTGCATCCTCCCTGCGCGGGAAGCAGGTCACGGCGTGCGCAGGCCGCGCAATGCGCGGCGGAGCAGCTCAAGGAAACGGGCGTCCTTCGTCCAGTAGACCTCTGGATGGAACTGGAAGCCGAATATCGGCAGGCGCTCGTGCTCAATAGCCTCTATGACGTCATCCCCCTCCGCTTTCGCTGTCACGAGGAAGCCAGGAGCAGTCTTCTGGCAGCGCATTGTGTGCGACGAATTGACCTTGACCGTCCCTTCGCCGAACACGGCGGTCATCAGCGAAGCACCCGGAAGCACCGTCGCCAGGTGTTCCGCCCGCTCTCCCGAGCGCTCGAAGCGCGCTTCGTCCTTGTGGACGAGCTTTCTGTCGGACGGGACGGGCGCGAGCGTACCGCCGAAATGCCGGTTTATCACCTGGCAGCCGTGGCAGATGCCGACAATCGGCATTCCTCTCTTCACCGCCAGCGAGATGACGCGTTCCTCGTAGGCACAGCGACGCGGGTAGTCCTGTCCTTGGATGCCCCCGCCGACCATAAGTGAGTCGCAGTGGGAAAGGAACTGGTCGACCGCCGCATCCTCCATCTCCGGCAGCACGACTGGCAGGCAGCCGGCCTTCAGGATGGCTTCGGCCATGTTGCGCCGCGCCGACACGACTCCGTTCGTCTGAAGGTAGTCCACGATAGCGACAATCGGCCGTCCCGCGTCAGTTTCCTTCGCCGCACAGACGCTCCCCGCGAGCGTCGCTGCGGAAATGAGAGCCGTCATGATGGTTTTCATTGCTTTCATGTGCTCGTGTATTATATCATAATTTTGAGTTCAGAGTTTAGAGTTATGCGTGGAGGAGTTAGCAGTTAGCCTCGCGGCGCTATAACACGGAGAAGTTAGAGACACGGAGGCACGGAGTTTAGAGGTGGAGAGAGCGAGAAGCGCTAACTGCTAATCCTGACCACTGACCACTGCTATCTGCTAAATATTAGCCGAGTAGAACGTGAAGAACGTGGAGAAAAGATTCCGCTCTCGAACTCGAACTCCAACTCGAACTAATCTCCAACTCCGAGGGCTAACAAAGTAGCTCCGCTAACGCTTCGCTTGGGGCTTCACCACCGAGCCCAGATACGCGATTGCCTTTATGTCGTCGGCGCGGCCAACCTCGATGTCTGGATATTCGGCATTCAGCGAACGAAGAAGCGTCTTGCTGCCCTTCTTGACAAGCTTCTTCAGCAAATACGCGCCGCCGGACTCAGGATCGGACATCTGGTCGTTACACTGCACCAGCACAATGCGGTTGTCATAATTGCCGCCGCGTAACTTTCTTACCACGCAAAAATCGCCGTCGTGGATTGTCGGCTCCATCGAGTCGCCGACCGCCCTCACTACAACCATCGTCTTGTCGAGTTTGCCAGCGCCCTCGACCTTGACCCAGCCCTCCGGTTCGACAATTCTTCCTTCGCCCAAAACGCCGCAAGCCGCGCGAAGCGAATAGAGCGGCAAGTATTCACGAAACCGCAGATCCTCGGCGACATCACTCACCACATCTCCCCAGCCATCCCACTTCTTGCTTTCCATGCGTTTCTTCTTGAACTCTACATAGCTTATGTCCGCAAGAGCTTTCAGGAAAGCAAGATACTTGGCCTTGTCATTCAAGAGCGCGTCAAACGCCTTGTCGTTCTCTCGATATGCATCAAGAACAATCTGGTCGAGAACGCCTGGGAAGATGCCCTCGATGTAAACATTTCGCTCATTGGCTGTTGCAGCCTTCTTGAGCTTCGCGCTGGAAAGCACCTTCGGCAACACCATCTCGACAATAACAAGGTCAGAGTCGGTAAAGTCTCCCGCATACGCCTCGTTGATCGCGTTTATCACCTCTTGCAGCAGCGACCGCGCCTGTGTCATTACTGTCGCGGGCTTTGGTTTCGGTGCGTCAAAAATGGACGGCTTCTTTTCAAGTTCGATTGCACCGGAGAACGTTTCCTTCAACTTGTAATACTTGAGCTTCACCGCCCCTTCCAGATCGACCACTTCGTGTGCGTCCGGCGGGAGAAGATGCTCAAGATAAGTTAGGAACGTGTGTTCTTTCTGAATCTCGTCGTCAAAAAGACGCGTGATCTGCGTCAAGTAGTTGTACCAGCGCACGAAAGAGCGAACATTCCTTCTGTAAAGAGAGCGTTCCTTTGCCGTGAGCGCGTTATACTTCCCGACAACAGGCGTAAGCGCCCCTGCGATCTGCCCTTGCACGGATGCATTCTTCTTACCGCCACCGGCGAAATGTATCTTATTCACCGCCTCAATATCGGCCTCGGAATAAAGGTTGACCTTTCTTATCTCCTTGCGCTTCTTGAAGACAAGGTCGATATTGATTTCTTCCGCAAGTCCTGTTTCCTGATAGTAGGGCTGGAACGCCTCCTTGATCTCCGCGTCAGTGTTCACGAAGTCGAGGATGTAGGTGTCAGTCTTCCCTGGATGAATGCGGTTCACTCGGGAAAGTGTCTGCACTGCCTTTACATCGCGGAGCTTCTTATCCACGATCATCGTGTGGAGAAGCGGCTCGTCAAAACCCGTCTGGTACTTTTCCGCCACAACAAGGATGTCGCCCTCTTTGTGGAATACAGCTTTCGCCTGCGACTCCTTCACGGCCTTACCCATAGAAACCGCATTAAGGCTCTCTTCCGTGTGGATCGTTCCACTCTTCGGCGGATCTTCAATCTGACCAGAAAACGCGACCATCACCTTGACCGCTTCTTGTCCGCGATCCTTCAAGGCCTCCTGCAACGCAAAGAAATACCTGACCGCCGCGCGACGCGAGTCAGTAACAACCATCATCTTCGCGCCCTTAAACTTCCTTCGGGTGACGGAAAGGAAAGTGTCGACAATAACTGCGCTCTTCTCGGCAAAGTTCTTTGGATGCAGGTTCTTGTATTTCTTGATTGTCTTCGCCGCCTCGCTAACAGGCACCTCTGGATTGTCCGCAGTCGCCTTTACAATCTCGTAGCATGTCTTGTAGGTCGTGTAGTTGGCGAGCACATCATGGATGAATCCTTCCTCTATCGCCTGTCGCATCGAATAGGTGTGGAACGGACGGAAGGAGCCGTTTCTCTGCCGCGTTCCGAAGATGTCGAGCGTCACATCCTTTGGCGTCGCCGTAAACGCGAAGTAGCTAAGGTTCCTGTGCTTGCCGTGCGTGCACATCATAAGCGCAAGTTGCGTCTCTGGCGAGTCGAGGTCGTCTTTGTCTATTTTCTTGCCTGTCTCAGCTTCGTATTCGGCAACTGCCTCTCTCAAATCTGCAAGTGCGATCTTCAGCTTTGCCGCGCTCTGTCCTGTCTGGCTAGAATGCGCCTCATCAACCACAATGGCAAACCGCTTTCCCTCGACGCTCTTTACGTCCTTGAAAATCACAGGGAACTTCTGCAATGTCGAGACTATTATCCGCTTGCCATCGTCAATCGCCGCAAGCAAGTCTTTTGCATGCTTCTTCTCGTCAATCACCGCCACTTCGCCAAGCTTCGGATTGAAACTCATCACTGTGTTCTGCAACTGCTTGTCGAGAACGCGCCTGTCAGTGACTATGATTACCGAATTAAACACCGGCTTGTCTTCGTCGTTGAAGAGACTGGCAAGACGGTAGCCAATCCACGCAATCGAATTTGATTTTCCCGACCCCGCCGAATGTTGCACAAGATAGTTCTTCCCGCTGCCATGCGCCTTCACATCGTTGATGAGCTTTCTCACGACATCGAGTTGGTGGAAGCGCGGGAAAACAAGTCGCTTCTCTTTCGCCTCGTAGTTGACAAACTTCTGGAGGATGTCGAGAAGCGAGTCTTTCGCCAAGACATCCCGCCAAAGATAATCGGTGGGCGCCTTCGGGCCCGTT
>JAEEHL010000009.1 GCA_016280825.1 Verrucomicrobiota bacterium | reverse complement strand
CAAGACGCCCGCCGCGTTCCGCGCCGAGTGGAAGGAGGTGGCGTGATGACCGCCGGAAATGATTTCACGGTGTGCCCTGCGGGTCGCGGGCTCGCCGCTTCGCGGCGCCCCTTCGGGGACGCCCGCCTCCCCGTTCGGCACGGCGCAGCAGGGGCGGAAGTACCGCCCTGCCATCGAACAACACAACTCAACAACGAAGTGTCAACTTTAAGCGGGGACTTGACACACTAACTACTGTTTTGGCCGTGTAGAGGGAGAGATGTGGAGAAGAAGTTTTTAGCCACAAAGTATGTCTGGGGACAGACCCGGGATGTGCGGTTGGAGTTGGAGAAATTCTTTCAAACCGACCAACCATCTAACTAAATAATGGACATAGCCAATTGGATATGGTATAATACCTTATCAATTGAGAAAGGGGAATCGGTATGTGCAAGAAATGTCTATCGCTCGTAGTCGCAACTGCCGGAGTTGCGCTTTCCGCGCTTGCGGACCTGCCAACCGGCTATACCCAGCTTGAGTGGATCGAGTCCGACGGGCGACAGTGGATCGACACTGGCATACAGGCGCGGTCGGGGCTTAACGTCATTGCCGACATGAAGCTTCTCAGTACAGACCCGAAGCAGGCGCTTTTCGGCGGGTCGAACTACGGTGGATCGAGCGCTGCAACCTACGGCACGAATCAGCTGGCGATTGTGACGCGTAACGCAAGCGAGGCATGGGGCATTTTCCGCCTTTACTACAAGAAGGCGTACAGTAATAACCACACAAAACAGATTACCGGCCTGAACAATTTGTCGAAAAACATAAACGAGAGGGCCACGTGGCAGATAAACGACGGAGTGTTCTATTTTAACGGCACGAAAATAGACGGCCCTACAGGGCAGACATTCAATACAGGCTCAACGGGACTTTCCGGCAACATATACATTTGCTGGATGGGCGTTATCGGCGGGACTGGTGCAAGCGCCGTCAACCGCACCGCTGCGATGATATATGGCTTCAACATATATGTCAAGTCCAACAGCACGTACGTGCGAAAGTTTGTTCCGGCGCGGCGCGACTCCGACGGCGCAGTTGGAATGTTCGATACGGTTGGCAGCGAATTCTACCAGAGCCCCGGAGATGTCCCGTTCCGTGCGGGCCCCACGGTGTCCAAGGTCTTTTCGTTCAATACGTCTGCAGCATCCGTCGGCTATCGTTCCGAAATGACGGTTTCCGGCTATGCGGGCGGCGCAACGGCGCTGAGCGGCTTCCCGGTTCTCGTCAGGGTGTCGCCATCGGCGATACGCGGCTTCAGCTATGCCGGCTGCCTTCAGAACGGGGCAGACGTCTACTTCGCCACGGATGCCGACGGCCAGAACCGCCTTGCCTGCGATATTGAAAACTGGGATACGACTGGCGAGTCCCTCGTCTGGGTGAAACTGCCGCAGGTTTCCGGAACCAACACGAAGTTCTACATGTTCTGGGGGTCGGGCATAGCAGAGCCGCGTCCCCCTGCAAAAGAAGTCTGGTCTGAATACGTCGGCGTCTGGCATATGAACTCCTGCGACCCCGTGACAGGCGTTCCCGACGAGACCGGGCACGGCTACAACGCCACAAACGCATACGCGTCAGCTTCGTCGCCCAACGTCTCGACTGTCATCGACTCCCCGTTTGGCGGCAGTGCGCTCAACCTTTCCTATGGGCTTATCGCGCCAAACTATGATGAATTCATGAGGCTCTTGGTCAATCAGCTGCCGGAGTCCTCGACGATTTCGTGCTGGTTCAAAAAGTGCGGAAGCGTTCCGGTAGGCGCATGGGACACCATCATCTATAAATGGGGCAGCACCTATTCTTCCGACGGATCATCCGCCACCTCGGGGACATATCGCTGGGGCTACGTGATGGAGCTGTGCGGAACAACAAGTCCCGAGACGGACCTTGCATTCTACTTTGCCTCCGGGAAGGATGGCTCCGCAACCAGCCAGAAAAGCTACAATCACGACAACTTTGTCGACAACTGGACGCAAGTGGCCATGGTATCGCAGGGAGCAACCGTCAAGAGCTATGTAAACGGCACCAACACCGTTAGCACTACCGTAACGGCCATTGCAAATGCGTTCGGCAGGAGTTCCAAGCCCCTCAGGTTCGGCTGCGCGGCGAGGCCGATTGACATTGAGGAAGCCCGCATTGCGCGCGTGCCCCGCAGCGCTACGTGGATGAAGGCGGAATACGACTCGATGAACAACGAGAATTTCGTCGTCGCAGGCAACGCCGAGGCGCTCCAATGCGCGGTCTCCATTTCCGGCGTCCCTGCGCAGTATGCGGCGAACGTGATCCCGTACGGGACCGACACGGACGTCTCCATTGGAACGCCGAAGCCCTACACGGCGCCAGCAGTGGTCGCCATTGACCCGACCAACAGGGCCGTTTGCGCCGGGTGGACGCTCTATTCGACGGATCCTACGGAAGGGCTTGTCCTTGCGCGCACGTCGGAGACGCCGCTCGCAGGCGAAGACGCGACGACCTGCATCGTATCGCCGACGGGCAATGACGCTCTCACCTGGCAGTGGAACGAGGAGCGCTTTATAGACGCCGCGCCATCTGTTGAGGGGCAGGGAACCATCGTCGGCGGCGGTTGGTGCACTAACGATGTTGACATAACCCTCGCGGCAGAACCGGCCGCAGGGTACTACTTCCTATGCTGGACAGGCGCGACCGACGGAGTGGAAGACATCTATTCGACGAACATAACAGTGTCGGTCGACATGCCGAAAGTGCTGCGCGCCGTGTTCCGCCCGACAACGGACTGCATCTTTGACTGCAGCGAGTCGGGGACGGTCGACTTCTTCGACTCTGCGAACTGGACAAACGGCAACGCCCCTGCATCCGACGGGACGTCGGTCGTCGTCATGCGCCGCCCGCCGGAAGGAGTGGCTGTAACGGTGACGGCGGCTACCGCCCTCGACATCGCCTCGCTTGACATATGCTATGGCTCGGGAGCTGGGTCGCTCACGCTTGAACTTGGCTGCGGGCTCGCGACGAACCGCGTCGCCGGCGACGTTGTACTTCGTGAGGGCGCGACCTTGACGCACAAGCGCCACGAGACGACCGCCGAAGCGAAGGCGTATGCGCTCAACCTCGAGGTCGGCGGAGACGTGACGATCGAGGACGGCGCCTTCATAGACGTGTCTGCAAAGGGCTTTGCCGCGCTCAAGGGGCCTCTCGCCCCGTCCGAAGCTACGTCCGCCATGGGCGGCGGCCACGGCGGCACCGGGCAGGGAGGGATTGCGGCGGCGAGCTACGCCGTCTCGGCGGATTCCTGCTACGGGTCGATACGCCGCCCCGACCAGCCAGGGAGCGGCTGCGGAAACGGCGACGCATCCGGGTTCGGCGGCGGCGTCGTCCATATCGTAGCCACGAACGGCGTTGTGGAAGTAGAAGGCGGGATATTCGCGAACGGCGGTGAGTCTGAGTATTCCTCGGCCGCCGGCGGCAGCATCTGGATCGAGTGCGGCGCCCTCGAAGGCGCAGGGGCGATTCATGCGAACGCCGGGCTTGCCACCGCCTCTTCCGTCGGCGGCGGCGGGCGAATAGCAGTCAGGCAGTGCGCCGCCAGCGACCTTTCAGGATTCACGGGCGAACTTAGGGCTGCGACGCCGGTCGAGACGGGGGAGAACGCCAATGCGCATAGCGTGGGCTCCGTCTACGTCGAGAACGCAGGGGACGCGCCCGACCGCGGCGAACTTGTCGTTGACGGGTTTGGAAGGGCCTCCGCGAAGGAAGGCATGGCCTGCCGCCTCGACGCTGCGATTTCAGACGCTGCCGAGCCGTTCGGCAAGGTGACGGTGAAGCGCGGCGGAAGGCTTGAGATTCCCGCCGACGTCACGCTCAAGGTCACGGGCGGCATAAGCGTTTCCGCAGACGCCGACCTGCACACGGTCGCAGACGGCGGCGCCATCGAGCTCATGCCGGGCGAAGACGGTGCGTTTGCGTTTGGCGGGCTCGTGAAGGCGTACGGCATATACTGCACGAATTCGCCCGGGGCGACCATCTCGTTCGCGGCGGGCGCGGAGCTTAGGAACCTCGCCGGCGGATCGGTTGCGCTTCTTGGCGCGGAGGGCAAGCCGCTTGGTCTCTTCCCGGAGGAAACGGCGGCAACGTGGACGTTCAACATAGTCGGGCCTGACCTCTCAAACGCCAGCATCGAATATGTAGCGGTCTCGAACAGCACCGCCTCGGGCGTAATGCCGATTGCCTACAGATCTGCGGCCGGCGACGTTGGCGGCAACTACAACTGGGCGTTTCTTGACGACGACATTCCCGAGGGATCTTGCTTCGTCTGGACGGGCGGCAACGACACGCAGTGGGATGTTCCCGGCAACTGGGACCGCAAGTTTGTCCCGCGCAGCAGCGACTTCGTGAGGATACCGGGCGGGCTTGAGAACTATCCTGTCCTCAGCGGCTCCGATCTGTACATAAACTCGATTACGAACGAGGCGGGGGCATCGCTCTCCCTAAGCGGCGTCGAGCTCTTCGTCTCGAACGCCCTCTATTCGGCTGGCGCGATTGTCGACGGCGGCAATAGGATTATCCTCATCGGCGACGGCGACGCCATCCTCGACTTCGCGTCGGGCGCGGCGGCTAAGGTGTACGTAGAGAAGACGGGCGGGAGCGTGACGCTCCCGAGTGGATTTGCGGCCGACAGGTTCTACTGCGTGGCCTCCAACGCGCTTCGGTTCGTCTTCGGCGCGGGCGAGGAGTTCGAGTTCGGCGAGTGCAACATCGAGTCTCGCGGGGCCGAGCCACATATCCTCGCAAGCTCGGCTCCCGGTGAGCAGTGGTCGCTCGTCCTTACGGCGGACCAGCGCGTCCGCAATGTGACCGTGAGCGACAGCGACGCCTCCGGCGGAGCCGAGGTGAAGGCTACGGGCGCTGGCAGCAACACCCTGAACTGGAACTTCGGCGGCAACATCGTGGAGTGGATTGCGCCAGGCAGCGGCAGCTGGGAGACGGCCGAGAACTGGTCGACGGGCGAGGTCCCCGGCGAGGACGACGATGTCTTCATCGCCCCTGCTTCTGGCTCGGTCACGGTGACGGTTGGCGCGGCGGCGAACATTCGCTCGCTTACCCTTGGCGGAACGGACGCCAGTGCGACCTTGACATCCGCATACCCTGTCTCGATGTCGGGCGACTTCATCCTCTACAAAGGAGCGACCGCGACCCTGAGCTCGAAGGACACGCCCAACGCAGTGGGCGGCAATGTGCTCATGAAGAGCGGCTCGACGCTGACCCACGCCGCAAATGCAAGGACGTTTGCAAGGCGCCTCTACATGACCGTCGACGGTAGCATGACGATTGAAAGCGGGGCGAAGATATATCTCACGTACTGCGGTTTCGAGCCGTACTACGGCCCCACCGACAACGGCAAAAACAGTTCCACGCTCGATCACGGCGGAGCGCACGGCAGCACGATGTCCTGGAACGGCGCGTTTATGTCGTGCAACGACTCCATCTTCGAGCCGGTGCTGCCTGGATCCGGCGGCGCGAGGCAGGGAGCGGGCGCGGTCTATCTCGACGTTGCTGGCGATCTTACGGTCAATGGAACGATTGACGCTCGCTCTCACCGTGCTACTACCGAACATGCCAACTATTCGCCCGGAGCCGGCGGCTCGATTCTCGTCAAGGTAGGCACGCTCAAGGGAACCGGGCTTCTCACGGCGGCGACTGCGACGCGCATGAACGTAGGTGGCGCAAGGAAGGCGGGCGCGGGGAGAATCGCCGTCTACCAGCGCACCGGGGCGGACTGGTCTCCTTCTGCGTCTCTCACGATCACCACGCAGAACAACGACAACGACAATACGCACGGCGGAACTATCTACAAGGAGCTCCCGGGCGACGGGCACCACGGCGGCACGATATACATCGAGGGCAGGCAGTACGAACTTCCGAGCTACGGCGTAGGGTACTGCCAGTTCCCGATGATGGCCGACGGCGACCCGCGGCGCGCGTACAAGAACGCAACGCTCGTCATAAGCGACCTTGCCAACATATTCTTCGTCACGAACGAGTCGTTCACCGGCGAATCGGCCACGCTGAAGGTGAAGGACATCATCTTCAAGTCTTCTGCCCCGCAGATTAGGTTCTACAATGCGAAGATCCTCGTCATGACCTCGGCTCACAAGGACGGCGCGGGATGGACTGGCGGCGACTACGCCTCGCGTCTGAGCAAGTTCACGTATCGCGGCACGCGCGGCGGCATAGAGTGGTATAGACCGTGCATGATCATCCACGTCAGGTAGGGCTCTCCAAATTGAATACTCCAAGGAAAAACAACAGGGGCGAATGGCTTGTGACCGCCCCAAGCTTCGTCTGGCTAGCGCTCTTCTTTGCGATTCCGACGGTAATCGTCCTGTCGATGGCGTTTCGCGCCGCTGCGCCCGACGGCGGCGTCGCGCCCGGGTTCACGCTCCAGACGTGGCGAGGGATGGCGAACCCGAACTACCCGGCGATCGTCTGGCGCACCCTCTGGATATCGGCGGCGACGACGTTTCTCTGCGTCGTCCTTTCGCTCCCCTGCGCCTATGCCATTGCGCGGATGAAAGCGAAGTGGCGCGCTGCCGTGGCGGGCATGATAATGCTCCCTTTCTGGACGAGCTTCATCGTGCGCGTCTTCGCGTGGCGCACGCTGCTCAACCCTGAGGGGTTCCTCCAGGCGGTCTTGATGTCGCTCGGCCTTGCCGACAAGTCGACTTCGCTCAACTACAATTCCGCTGCGATTCTCGTGGTGTCGGTCTACTCCTTCCTGCCGTTTGCGATAATGCCCATCTACGCCGCGGCGGAGAAGTTCGACTTCTCGCTCATCGAGGCTGCGCGCGACCTTGGCGCAAAGAGCTTCTTCGCCTTTAGGCGGATATTCCTTCCCGGCGTGAGGCGCGGCGTCGTGAGCGCCGTCCTCATGGTGTTCATTCCCGCAATCGGCTCGTACGTCATCCCGGACCTCGTCGGCGGCACCGACTCCGAGCTTATCGGCAACAAGATATACCAGCGCACGTTCCCCGACCGCAACCTGCCGCACGCCTCGGCGCTCGCCTCGCTAATGGCGATTGCCGTCCTCGTGCCGCTCGCGGGCGCGGCATGGGTCACCAAGCGGCAGGAGGAGCGTGAGGCCAAGCGCCTTGCGGAGGCGACATCGCGCAGGATGGCGGGAGGTGCGTCGTGAAGAAGTCGGCTGCTTGCCTAATCGTCCTCTGCGCGGTTCTCGTCTTCCTCTACATGCCGATAATCGTGCTTATCGTGAATTCGTTCAACGCCTCGAAGTTCGGCGGAGAATGGGCGGGATTCACGTTCAAGTGGTACGAGGCCCTCTTCTCGCCGCGCAACCGCGAGATATGGCTATCGTTCAAGCGCTCGCTCTACGTCGCGGGCGTGGCGACGCTTTTCAGCTGCATCCTCGGCACGACCGCCGCGATGGCCCTGAACCGCTGGAAGGGGCGCCTCCAGACCGCGCACTACGCGCTCGTCTACATGCCGCTCGTAATGCCCGAGATACTGATGGGCATTTCGCTTCTCATGATGTTCACGGCGCTCGACGTGCGCTGCGGCATGACGACGGTGATGATCGCGCACATCACGTTCTGCGTCTCCTACGTGGCGATGACGGTGCTCGCCCGCCTGCAGGACTTCGACGACAGGATCACCGAGGCCGCCTACGACCTCGGCGCGGGGCCCGTCTATACGTTCTTCCACGTCTCGCTGCCAATTCTCATGCCGGGGATCGTGGCTGGCGGCCTTCTCGCGTTCACGCTCTCCATCGACGACTTCGTCATAACGTTCTTCGTCACCGGCACGGGCGCGGACACGCTCCCATTGAAGATATACTCCATGATCAAGCATTCGCGGCAGATGCCGGTCATAAACTCGCTTTCAACCCTGATGCTCGCCTTCACGTGCCTTCTCGTCGGCGTGTCGCGCCTTGTCGCGAGCCGCCGCCCGGGCAAGCGCCTGAGGAGCGCGGCGTGAGGGGAACGCTCCACTGCCATTCCACCTGGTGCGACGGCCGCGACACGATCGAGACGATGGCGGAAGCCGCAATCGCGAAGGGGTTTGGCTTCATCGGATTTTCGTCGCATTCGATGCTGCCGTCGAGCGAAGAGGGCTGGATGCTCACCGCCGAAAAGGCCCCGAAGTACGCCAGGGCGGTGCGGGCGCTCGGCCGCAGGCTGAAGGGGAGGATTAAGGTTCTCTGCGGCGTCGAGGCCGACTTCATACCGGGCGTCGCCCGTCCCGACAGGGAGGTCTATTCCTGCATGAAGCCCGACTACATCATCGGCTCCGTCCATTCCGTCGTCGCCCAGGACGGCGAGTGCGTCAGCGTCGACAACACGCAGCACGAACTCTTTACGGGCATCGCAATGCATTTCGACGGCTCCCCCAGGAAGCTCGTTGAGGCGTATCTCGCGCAGCTCAGGTGCATGGCCGAAGAGTGCGACTTCGACATCGTTGGCCATCCGGACGTGTTCCGCAAGTTCAACGTGCGCCACCCGTTTTTCGACGAATCCGCCGCGTGGTATGTGCGCGCGATGGAGAAGACGGCCGACGTCCTCGCCCGCACGGGAAGGCCCGTCGAGGTGAACACCGGCGGCATATCCCGCGGCTGGATCGACGACGCCTACCCGTCGGAGCGCTTCCGCTCGATCCTAAAGAAGCGCGGTGTCAGGTTCGTGCTGACGTCGGACGCGCATTCCGCCGAGGCGCTCGACTGCGCCTTCGACCGCTTCGCCGCACTTGACTTAGACTGCGAATTATAGGATAATACGCATTTATGAAGAACGAGAGATTCTTTACGAAACTTGACTGGGCGGCCTTCTGGACGGCCGGCCTCCTGGCGTTTGCAGTTTATTTCTTCACTCTCGGTCCATCCGTGGGGCTTGAAGACTCCGGCGAACTTGCTACGGCGGGCGCACATCTCGGCGTTCCGCACCCCCCTGGGTATCCTTTCTGGACGCTCTGCAGCTGGATATTCTGCAAGGTCTTCTTCTGGGTGACGTACATGGGCCACCCGACCCCCGCGTGGGCCATAAGCTGCTTTTCCGCCGTCGCGGGCGCGCTTGCCGCCGCCTGCACCGCGATGCTCATCTGCCGGAGCTCGCGCGATTTCATAACGGAAGACGGCGACGCCCCCGGCGTGCCGGGCGCGCTCGCGTTCGGTGGCGGCGTAGCGGGCGCGCTCACGTTCGCCCTCTCGCCCGTCGAGTGGTCGCAATCGACGATTGTCGAGATATATTCCCTCAACGCGCTCTTTCTCATGTGGGTCTTCCTCCTTTCCTACAGGTGGATGAGAAGCCCGTCCGACAAGACGCTCTTCTTCACCGCGTTCGTCTTCGGTCTCGGGCTTACGAACTACCAGGTGTTGCTCTTCGCAATCGTGCCGCTTGCGATCATCATCGCCATGCGCAACATAGGGCTCTTCCGCGACGTGTTCGTTTACCTCATTCCAGCCGGGCTTACGTGGCAGCTGCTGAAGATCGGCTGCCTCTACAGGGCAGAGGCCGCGATGAGCTCCAACGCCATCTCCAAGCACATGCCCGTCCTTTCGACGACGAGCTGCCCGTCGGGCCTCTTCGTGACGCTTGCTGTAGTGCTCGTCATTGCGGCGCTCGTCTATGCCGCCGTGAAGCGCGACGGCGGCGAGAAGACGATTCACTGCGTCCTCTGGACAGGCGGCGCGGGCGCCGTCCTGATGTTCGCGGGCGCGACGATCTTCACGACGTCGAACACGTGGGAAGGCGTCTCGGCGGCCGTTGCCCCGCTCGTCGAGCCTTCGCGATACGCAGTTCTCGCCTCGTTTGCCCTCATGAGTGTAGTTTCCGCGGCGGCGTCGGCCCTTTCCGGCGAAAGGTACGGCAAGTGGTTCTACGCCTCCATCGCATTTTCGGTCGCTGCTATCTTCTGCGCCCTCGCCGTTCCGCAGGCGGGCGACCTCGGCTACCACGGCGTACAGTTCCCGTGGGCGAAGTCGACCCTTGTCTTCATCTCGCTTGTCGCGGCGCTTTTCGCAATCTGCGCGTTCCTGCCGAAGGGCCTTTCGTTCGCGATTCCCGTCGCCGGGCTCCACATCGCGCTTTTCATACTTCTCGGGCGCGGCGCGATGAACGGCCTTACGCACCCGTGCTCGTGGTGGTTCTGGTGGCCGGTTGTGTGGAACTTCATCCTTCTCGCCCTTGCGTGGATAACGCTTCCGAACGGCCGCAGCGTCGCGGGCGCAGTCTTCTTCACGCAGCTCGGCGTTTCGTTCTACGTCTATATGCCGATAGTCTCGGACTTGCGGAACCCGCCCATGAACTGGGGCTATCCCCGCACGTGGGAAGGGTTCAAGCACGCCCTCATGCGCGCGCAGTACGAGGCAATCGGCGTGCCGAGCTTCCATTCCGTCTCGGAGTTCTTCTCTTTCGTCGGCAAGCAGATGATGCACTACCTCGGCGACGTGAGGGTGCAGTTCACGGACCTTCTCCTTTTCTTTGTGCCTGTTGCGTTCGTTTCCGGCCACTGGGTCGTCTCAGCCAGACACCGCAAGACGTTCTGGCAGTGGATGGGCGCGGCGGCGGCGTGCTTCATGATGATGTCGCTTCTCCTCATCCTCCTTGCGAACGTGAAGGGCGACATCCAGGACGGGTTCATCCAGAAGGTGAAGTTCATTTCGTCGCACGCGATGATCGCGCTCTGGATAGGGTACGGGCTTGTCTTCGCGGGTGCGCTCGCCCTGAAGTTCCTCGTGCGCGGGGCCGAGGCAGATTCGCCGTGCGCCGTGCGGCGCGGCAGGAGCTTCGCGCTTGGCTATGCGGCCGTGGCAGTCGTCGTCGCTTTCGCGTATCCCGTGATCCAGAACTGGACCGACGACAGGATGGTGTTCGAGCTTGGCGGCTGCGAGCAGAACGGCCACACGTTCGGCTGGCAGTTCGGCGCATACCAGCTCGAGGGCGCCTCGGCGATCGAGCAGCAGCTTGTTGCGGACGAAGAGCCTCTGCCCGACCCGTCGTACCCGCCCGCGATGGAGAAGCACGCGCTTTTCTTCGGCGGCACCGACCCGGGCCGTTTCGTGCCGACGTACATGATCTACTCCGCCGACTACCGCCCCGACGTGTATCTCATTACGCAGAACGCGCTCGCTGACGACACGTACATGTCGGTCGAGCGCGACCTCTACGGCGACGAGATCTGGATACCCTCGAAGGAGGACAGCGCGGAGGCGTTCAACATCTACGTCGACGAAGTGCAGCGCGGCGTCCGCCCGGCGAACGGCGACCTCAAGATCGAGAACGGGCGAGTGCAGGTTACCGGCGCGCTTGGCGTCATGGAGATCAACGGCATCCTCACGAAGATGATGTTCGACCACGAGAAAGCGAACCGCGCCTTCTACATAGAGGAAAGCTACGTCATCCCGTGGATGTACGCGTATCTCGTCCCTCACGGGCTTGTCATGAAGATAGAGAAGGATCCTTGCCGCGTCTCGGAGAAGCGCGCGGCGCAGGACGCCGATTTCTGGGACTGGTACGTCCGCCGCCTTCTCGACGACCCGATGTACAGGCGCGATTTCGCCGCGCAGAAGAGCTTCTCGAAGCTGCGCTCGGCAATAGCGGGCCTCCACGCCCGCGAGCACCGCATGCGCGACGCGTCGCAGGCGTACAGGGAGGCCTGCCTTCTATACCCGATCTCGCCCGAGGCCGTGTTCAGGTACGCGCAGGAGACGCTTCTCCCGCGCAGGCGCTGGGACGTCGTCCTGGAGCTAATGGACATGACTGACGCGCTCGACCCGAACAACAGGCGCACAAAGAACATGCGCGAGTACGTGACGCGCACGAAGCAAATGCTTTCGGCGATAGCGCAGCTTGAGCCGAAGCTCAGGGCGGGAAAGCTCGACGACGCCTCAAAACTTTCCCTTGCGACGTGCTACTATTCCATTGGCCGCGTGGCCGAGGCCGGCGACATCATGCGCCATCTCGTAGACAAGGCCTCGAACCCCCATGAGCTCAGGACGATTTCGCGCATCCTCATGGACGCCAACCTTTCCGCCGACGCGGAGACTGCGCTCAGGCGGTACCTCACCATGCAGCCGCAGGGCGATCATACGGCGTGGCTCGACCTTGCGCGGCTGCAGTTCAGGTCCGGCAGGCGCGAGGATGCCGAGAGGAGCTTTGTCATGGCGTACAGGGTCGACGGAAAGACTACGTTCGCCACCATGCAGCGCGACCAGGAGCTTCAGCAGATTGCGGCCCCGCTATTTGAGAAAGGCAAAAGGAAATGAAACAACCTAAAAAAGGAATCAAGTGGGAAACCCTCGGGTTCGGATTCTCGGACGTCAACTGCCATATCCGCTTCACGTGGAAGGACGGCAAGTGGTCGGGGCCCAAGTTCGTCAAGGACCCGTACATCAACATGCACATCGGCGCGGCGTGCCTCCACTACGGGCAGGAGTGCTTTGAGGGCATCAAGGCCTTCCGCCAGAAGAGCGGCAAGATCGTCATATTCCGCCCGGACGAGAACGCAAGGCGCATGTACCGCACCGCCGAGCGCACGTGCATGCCGCCCGTGCCGGTCAAGATGTTCCTCGACGCCTGCAAGGCGGTCGTGAAGCGCAACGCCGAATACGTGCCGCCGTACGGGACGGGCGGCTCGATGTACCTAAGGCCGCTCTTGATCGGAACGGGCCCGCAGATCGGCGTCGCCCCCGCGAAGGAATACACTTTCATGATAATGGTCATGCCCGTCGGCGCGTACTACAAGGGCGGGATGAAGCCCGTCCGAGCCGTCATCTTCGACGACTGGGACCGCGCCGCGCCCCACGGCATGGGCGACGTGAAGGTGGGCGGCAACTACGCCGCGAGCCTTTTCGCGCACGAGAAGGCCAAGCACGACGGCTGGCCTGTCGAGCTCTACCTTGACGCCAAGAGCCACAAGTTCGTCGAGGAGTTCGCGACTTCGAACTTCGCCGGCATCTCCAGGAGCGGCGCATACGTCACCCCCGACAGCAAGTCGATTCTCCCGTCTGTCACGAACATGACGCTTCGCCAGTGCGCCGAGGACCTCGGCATCAAGGTCGAGCGCCGCCCCGTGCCGTATTCGGAGATCAAGCGCTTCAAGGCCGTCGCCGCGCTTGGCACGGCGGTCGTCATCACGCCCGTCTGGGAGATAACCCGCGGCAAGGACGTCATCAGGATTTCCGACCCCGACGTCGTCCACCCGACGCTGCAGAAGCTCTACGACACCGTGCAGGGCATCCAGTACGGGACCATCAAGGACGTGCACAAGTGGTGCCTTGAGGTCAAGTGACCGAAACCTTCAGGCGGCTACTTGAAAGACGCGGCATCGGAGATGTCGAGGGCTTTCTGCATCCGTCCCTGAAGGGCCTTGCCGACGCCTCGCTGCTGCCGTGCGCCGACGAGGCGGCGGACGCAATACTCGCCGCTGTCTCGGCCGGCCGCAAGATAGTCGTCTTCGGCGACTACGACTGCGACGGGATCTGCGCCACCGCAATACTCGTCCGCACGCTTGCCGCGCTTGGCGCGGACGTCACTCCGTTCCTGCCGCGCCGCCTGAGCGAAGGGTACGGAATGAGCGAGGCCTCCGTTTCGAGGATGCTTGCCGAGAATCCCAAAGTCTCGCTCGTCGTCACCGTCGACAACGGCATCAATTCCGTCGCGGAGACGAAGAGGCTCAAGGAGGCGGGGATAGAGACCGTCGTGACCGACCACCATCTCCCGGGCGCGGTCCTCCCAGAGACGGTGGTTGTCAACCCAAAGGTCGGAGATGCGGGGGTCTTTTCAGACCTCTGCGGGGCAGGGGTTGCGTTCATGATCGCGAGCGTCGTCATGCGCAAGGCGAAGGAGCGCGGATTGTACGGCGGCGGCAGCGTCGCGGGGCCTCTCCTTGTCCTTGCGGGGCTTGCAACCGTGACGGACATCATGCCCCTTGTGGGGCAGAACAGGATAATCGTCTCGGAGGCGCTCCGGCGGTTCGGGCGCTGCGCGCCGGAGGGGCTTAGGCAGCTCGCGGCAAAGGCGGGCCGTCCTGCGGCATTTAGGCCGGTCGCAAGGGACTTTGGCTTCCTCCTTGGCCCGAGGATCAACGCAGCAGGCCGCCTTGCAGACGCCGTTGTAGCCCTGAACCTTGTCCTTGAAGACGATCCGTCGCTGACGTCTCAGCTTGCAGAGAGCGTCGATTCGTGCAACGAGAGTCGCAAGGCAATCGAGGCGGAAATGACCGAGAAGGCAGAGGCGCTTGTCGTGGAAGGGGCGGCGGCGCAGGTCCTCGACCTCCCCGACGGACATCCCGGCATCGCGGGCATCGTCGCCTCGCGCATTCTCGAAAGGACTGGCTGCGCCGCGCCGGTCTGCGTCATCGCCGGCGGCCACGGCAGCGCTCGCTCGCCCGAATGGCTGAACATCCGCGAGGCGTTCGAGGCGTGTTCGGAATGCCTCCTGTCGTTCGGCGGCCACGCCGCGGCAGGCGGCTTCAGCGTGAAGGAGGGGATGGTCGGCGAATTCCGCAGGCGGCTTTGCAGATACTGCAGGGAGCGGATGCCGGAAGGCGAGGCCGCAGGGGAGATGGAGGCCGATCTCGACGTCACGCCCGACGAACTGACGCTCGACCTCGTGGACGATCTAAGGCTTCTTGAGCCATGCGGGGTAGGCAACCCCGAGGCGCTTTTCAGGTTTGCCGCGCCGGAGGTCTCCGATGCAAGGAGGATCGGGCAGAACGGCAAGCACCTTGCGCTTTCGCTTTGCGGCATGAGGGCAGTGTGGTGGAACATGGGCGGCCTTGTGGACGATCTTTGCGCAGGCGCCAGGGCGAGGTCGGCGGTCTTTTCGATCGAGGCCTCCGACTTCGGCGGCCCGCACGTTGAACTTCGCGTGAAGGCGATGGATTTGGAGCGCAGGTGACAGTGGGCGCAGCGAAGAGGAACCTTGTCGAAGTCTCCGGCCTTCGCGTCTGCTACGGCAGGTACGAGGCGGTGAAGGGCGTGTCGTTCTGCCTGAGGGAAGGGGAAGTGCTGGGGATTGTCGGCGAATCGGGCTCCGGGAAGTCGACTATAGCCAAGGCGCTGATGAAGCTGGAGGAGGTTTCGTCCGGCACGGTGGCAATTGACCCGTCTTCGACGATGCAGATGATATTCCAGGACGCCGTCGGGAGCCTGAACCCGCGCATGACGGCAAGGGCGACGCTATGCGAGGTGCTTGTGCTCAATGGCGAGCGGGATCCGGGCCGCAGGGCTGAGGAGCTTGTGGAGGCGGTGGGGCTCCCGCCTGCCGCGCTCGACCAGTACCCGCGCGAAATGAGCGGCGGGCAATGCCAGCGAGTCTCCATTGCGCGCGCGCTTGCCACGGGAAGCGACATTCTGGTTGCAGACGAGCCCGTGAGCGCGCTCGACGTTTCCGTGCAGGCGAGGATACTCAATCTCCTGAGGCGCCTGAACCGCGAGAAGGGGCTTTCGATAATCCTCATTGCGCACGACCTCGCGGTCGTGAAGAACATCTGCGACAGGGTGGTGGTGATGGAGAAGGGCGTGGCTGTCGATTCTGGCGAAACGGGAGAGGTGTTCGCCTCGCCCAGGAGCGACTATACGAAGAGGCTTCTTGCCGCCGTCCCCGGGAAAAAGCTCAAGCCCGCGCCCGCGCGCATTGCCGACTACTGACTACAGGGCCCTTGCCCCCACTACTGCCCTGCGCAGAGGCGCTGCATCTTGAATGTTGACTTGTCTGCTGTGAATGTGTTATACTTCACGCAAAGCAGAAAGGAAATTTCAATATGGCATGTTTCACAGTTCCTCTTGCCACGGCTGTTGCAGCAACGGCGGCGACTGGCGCCTTGCGCGGCTCCTCGCGCAATCCGTTCGTCTCGAAAATCGGCTGGCTCGGCAAGATGATGTTCGGCGGGAGCTTTCTTCTCGCAATCGAGCACGTCTATCACGGCGAAATCGTCCTCTCGCCTCCCTTCCTCACCGCAGTCAGGGATGGCGACACGGCCGGGATGCTGCACGAGATGGCGACGAGGGGCGTCGCGATGACTGTTCTCCTGGTTGCCGTCTGGGCGGCGATGGTCGTCATTTCGACGATTGCCGAACGCTCGAAGGCCGTCGAGCCGCATGGAGCATAGGCCATGTGCGAACTCATGACAATCACGGCGGCGGCCGTCTTCACTGCTCTCTGGGCCTTGGCAAGGCGGCGCGGAAAGCCTACAGGGCCGCTCTTCACGGCGATGCTCATGTTCTGGGGGGCCGCCCTCATGTGGAGCGTCGATTGCGTCGCTAACAGGCTCGACGGCGAGCCGCTTCTCGACCTTGGCCATGAAGACACCGTCCTCGGCTGCATCATCGTGGCCGTTGGACTCGTTGCATATGCGGGGTTCTCCATCTTCGACAGACGGCCTGCGCGGGCGCAATATGCCTGATCTCGGCTTTGCGAAAGTAGATATTGGGCGCTTTCGGAGGCAGGGTGTCCCGGAAGTCGTCTATGGCGAAGGCAAAAACGCCGCGCAGATAGGCGATATCCTTTCAGTCCTCAGGGCCGAAGGGCAGCTCCCGGCAATCGCAACACGCGTCGACGTGGCGAAGGCCCGCATCCTCAAGCGGCGCCTAGGCAGGGAGTTTCAGTATTTCGCCGATGCGCGGCTTGTGCGGCTCGGCAAGGCGCGAAAGCCCGATGGTGCGGGAACGGTGGCGGTAGCGGCGGCAGGCACGAGCGACATCCCAGTGGCGGAAGAGGCCGCGCTTGTCGCGGAGACGTTCGGCAACAGCGTGGAGCGGTTCTACGACGTCGGAGTGGCGGGGCTCGACAGGCTTCTTTCGTGCGTGGACGCGCTTGCGTCGGCGAGCGTTGTCGTTGCGGTCGCCGGAATGGAAGGCGCCCTTGCAAGCGTGATCGGCGGGCTTGTTCCATGTCCCGTCGTCGCAGTGCCGACGAGCGTCGGCTACGGAGCGTCGCTTGGCGGCGTCTCGGCGCTTCTTGCAATGCTCAACTCCTGTGCGGCGGGAGTATCGGTGGTGAACGTCGACAATGGGTTTGGCGCGGGCATTCTCGCCCACAAGATCAACCACACGGGGGCTCGGCAGCGGTGAAGAGGCTTCATTTCGACTGTAGCATGGGGGCGGCGGGCGACATGATCGCGGCGGCGCTTCTCGAACTCGCCCCTGACGCCGCTCGCGTCGTCGAGAGCCTGAACTCACTTGGAATGCCCGGAGTCTCGTACTCCCTTGAGCGCGTTCAAAGGTGCGGCATCGCGGCATCGCGCCTTGTGGTGAAAGTCCACGGCGAGGAGGAGCAGTCCCGCCATCGCCACCACCACGCCCACCATTCGCTTGACGACATATTCCACGTTGTAGATTCCCTTCGCCTCGACCAGAAGGTACGGGGCGACATAAAGGCCGTATACCGGCTTCTTGCAGATGCAGAAAGCCGCGCACACGGCAGGCCCGTGGCGGAGGTGCATTTCCATGAAGTGGGGGCTCTCGACGCAATTGCCGACATTGCCGCCGCGTGCCTTCTCGTTTCGAGGCTGTCGCCCTGCGAGATAACGGCTTCGCCCGTCAATCTTGGCGCCGGAACGGTGCGCTGCTCCCATGGGACGGTGTCTGTCCCCGCGCCCGCGACGGCAATTCTCCTTGAGGGGATGCCGGTGCATGGCGACGGGGAGGTCGCCGCCGAGCTGTGCACGCCGACGGGTGCGGCGCTTCTGCGGCATTTCGCGGCGAGATTCTGTGAAATGCCCGAAATGAAGATGGAAAAATCCGGCTGTGGAGCCGGCAGCCGCGACCTTGCCGAGCGCGCAAACGTGCTTAGGGCGTTCTTGGGCGAGCCTTCAAGCGGCGGAGCCGACGAAGTATGCGAGTTTCGCTGCTCGATCGACGACATGACTGGCGAGGACATGGCATTTGCCTCCGAGCGCATTTTCGGGGCTGGCGCGCTCGACGTCGTCTTCCTCCCGGCTACGATGAAGAAAGGACGCCCCGGCGTTGTTCTTGAAGTGCTCGCGCCGCCGCCAAGGCGGGACGACGTCCTGGCGGCGATATTCCGCCACACTTCGACAACTGGGCTTCGCGAGAGAATTTGCAGAAGGGTGGTCCTCGACAGGCACGAGGAGACGGTGGAAATCCCCAGCGGGGCCAAAGTGCGCATCAAGACGTGTGAAGGCCATGGCGTAGTCCGCCGCAAGGTCGAGCACGACGACGTCGCGGCCATTGCCAGGGAGTCGGGGCTTTCGATCGGGGAGGCCCTGAATGAATTCTTTGAACGGGATTTGCAGACTAGGAGCCGATGACATGACAACGTGGAGCGTCACGATACGAAACAAGAAGGGCGGGCTTGAGACGTTTACGCTTCAGGCGCCGAATCGCACGGCGGTTTTCGCAGAGATGCGCGCAAAGGGGCTTTCCGTCGTGCGCATCGACGAAGCCGCCGAGAGGAACGACCGCCTTCGAATCGACGGGGCGGCCGCGGCAAGGTGGCTGAAGCGGCTTGCAGCATGCGTGGTTGCGATCGGTGCCGTCGCCGCGGCGGCAATCTGGTATTTCCGCGTCGACGTGCGCAACCTGAACCTGAAGCCAGGAGGCAGGGTTTCCGTGACGGTGAGCGGCAAGACGCCCCCGCCCCCCTCGGCAAAGACGGACGCCAGGGAACAGGTGAAGCCGAAGAGCGCAAAGGCGGTCGCATCGGAATTCCGGGAAAAGGCAAGGCCGTTCGTGAGGAAGGCGGTGACGAACGCCGTTGAATGGATAGTGCCTCCGCTCGATCCCGACGATCCCGACAACGCGATGCGCACCGCCGTTGCCCAGGACATCGGCTCGCTGCTCTCCATCGTCCCCGGCGAGGACGTTCCCCCGATAATCCCATTCGGCTTCATGTTCGAAGACGAAGACGACGAGTCGGAGGGGAAGAGCGACGGCGGCAACGCGGCGTTTCTCGAGTCGCTCAAGAAGTGGAAGCTTACTGTGAAAAGCACAGACAGCGAGACGACCGCGGAGGCGAAGAAGAACCTTGCCGAGGCGCAGATGGAGCTTCTGCGCAACATGGGCGAGGGGCTTTCCGTCAACGACTCGATACGGGCCGCGTACGACTTTAGGGTGCGCGCGGCAGCGACGAGGAACTCCTTCATCGACGCGATCAAGGGGGTTTACGAGCAGGACGGCAACGCCGACCTCGCAAGAAAGGTCATGAAGGACATGAACAAGCGCCTTGCGGAGGAGGGGATACTTGAGATTTCCGAGGCGGACATACTGCCCGACCTCGATGACGACGGCGGCGCCGACTGTGGCGTCCAACCGGAAAACTGAGGGAACAAGGAAAGGGGAATGGAAATGAAGAGGATGGCTATCTTGGCGGCGGCGCTTTGCGCCAGCTCGCTCGTTGCGGCGGCGGACGATGACGACGGCGGCCAGCTTGAGATTTGGCCGAAGGACCACGGCAGGTTCTTTTTCGTGAATGCGCAAAGCGCGGTGAAGAAGGAACTTCTCGAAGCGCCGATATCGGTGATATCGTCGGAATTCTCCATAGACGTGAAGTTTGTCGACGGCACGGCGCCAGACGCAAAGTCGGCGCAGGCCGAGCTCAAGAAGCTCGGCGCGAAGGGGGCGATGTGGATCGTGAACGACCCCGCGCTTCCGATTTCGCTCTGCGCCTGCGAGAACGGATGGGCCTTCCTCAACGTCGCGAGTTTCGCCGACGACACGGAAAAGCTCGCCACGCGCTGCGAGAAGCTCGTCTTCCGAACGTTCGCAAACATCCACGGCATAGGCGACAGCCAGATGATGCCGCAGTGCGTGATGAAGACGGCCGTGGGGCTTTCTGGCATCGACGCGCTCGTCTGCCGCGAGTATTCGCCCGAGGCGATAATGAAGGTCGGCGCATACATGGCGCAGGCAGGCTACAAGCAGTGCAGGCGAGGCTCCTATTACGACGCCTGCGAAGAGGGGTGGGCGCCGCTGCCCACGAACGACGTGCAGAAGGCCATCTGGGACAAGGTCCACCAGATGCCGACCAAGCCGATAAAGATAGTGCCAGAGTCGAGGCGCCGCAAGGAGGGCGGCAAGTAGGGCCAGTTGCCCGTCCAGCGCTTCCCACGCAGGCGAATGAAGTTCACCTACCAGTATCGCACAGGCGACAACGTACTGCACGACGGCATGGTCAATGCCGCCGACAGGGACGACGCGTACGCGATCCTGAAGTCGCGCGGGATAAGGCCGAGCCGCCTTGTGGAAGCGCCGGGCCTATTCAACAAGCTGATCGGCAAGGGCAAGCGCTGGTTCGTCATCGTTGCGCTTGCCGCGCTTTCCGCCGCGCTTGCGCTGAGGTCGAAGACGGGGCCGGTGGTGATCGAGGGCGCTCCTGGCAACCTGTCGCAGCGCCACCAGATATACGGCGACCCGGCGATAATAGACGAGATGTCGGCCGACGGCTTTTCGGGCGTGTTCACGAACAAGGGGGAGCGGTATCTCGCGGCGTATGCTATGCCCGGTTCGTCTACGGCCCCGGCCGTTTCGTTCAGGTCGCCAGACGAGCTGACGGCCTGCCTGACGAACAAGATCGTCTTTCACGAGACCGACCCGCGCGAAGTCGCGGAGCTGAAGGCGATTGTGAACGGCATCAAGGAGGAGCTGCGCGAATACATGTCTGACGGCGAGGGGACTGCGGCGATGTTCATGCGCAGGCTCGAGGAGCGCCAGGAAGAGGAGCGGCTTATCTACCGCAGGGTGCAGAACGAGCTTGAGGCAGTGAACGACCCGGCCTTGTGGGAGGAGCGCAATCGCTCGCTGCGGGAGATGGGCATACGCACCATTCCACGGCCGCGCCGCCCAGCCAAGTAGGAGGCTCCCCATAAGGCACGGCCTTGGTTTCATCGTGCGGCTTGTCGGAGACCGCCATCTGCTCAACTGGGGCGGGAAGACGGAGAAGTCGAAGGTCCTGGCTTGTAATTTGACAAGGCGGGGGTGGATATTGTATAATATTGGCAAACAATAGGAAAGGGTTTGTCGTGAATAGATACATACGCCTAAAACACCTTGCATTTCTTACTGCAATTGCTTTTGCATTGCCTATATTCTCGGCCGACAAGTACTGGACGGGCGCGGCAGGCGCCAATGCGTCCACGGCAGGCAGCTGGTGCGACGACGCGGGGCTGACTGTCGTCTCGACTGCCGCGCCTACAAACGGCGACGACATCCACCTTACCTCGGGAACTGCCGCGATGACGTGGGACCTCAACATCTACGTCAATTCGTGGGAGCAGGACGGCTACACCGGCACAGTCACGTTCAAGACCGGCAAGAAGAGCGGGATGAGCACCACAATCTACGGCTATACGGAGGACAGCGGCGAAACGCGAGTCCTCAAGGCCACAGGCGATATAATCGTCAACTCTGGCAAATGGACAACATCCGGGAACTCGATTTTCGACACTAATGCGAAGAAGAATACAAATGCATATAAATTGGGATATGGCGTTTTCCGGCTGCTTGTCGAGGCAGGCGGCGACGTGACGATTGGCGCGGGCGCAACTGTGGACCTGAAGGCAAAGGGCTTCCCTTCTCAGCAGGGCCCAGGCGGAGCATCGTCGAACGACTGCGCCGCACATGGCGGTAGCGGCAGCTACTTCCAGACAAAGGCCAATACAATCAAGTGCTACGGCATTGTCTCGGGGCCCATTACCATCGGCTCCGGCGGGCGAAACGGCGGGGGCGGCGGCGCGATAAAGATAACGGCAGGGGGCGACATGGTCGTCAACGGCACGATTGACGTGACTGGCGCCGACCCCGGGAGTTACCATACCGGCTCGGGCGGCAGCATTTTCCTTACGGCGGCCACGCTGACTGGAACGGGAACGCTTAACGCAAACGGCGGCACCGGACAGAATACCGGCTATGACATCGGCGGCGGCGGCGGGCGCATCGCAATCATACTTACTGGTACGGGCGCGGCGTTTTCATCGTTCACGGGCACGGTGAAGGCGAAGCTTGGCGGCAAGACGGGATCATCTGCCGCAGGCGACGGCTCCGGCGGAACCATCTACATCGAGGAAAAGGCGGATGGCGCCAAGTGCGGCACTCTCATAATCGACGGGTGCGAAGGCGGATTCGCGAGCGACAAGACGTCGTATGACCAGACGACCATCCTTTCAAGCTCCATATTCGACGTCACGCCGAAGAAGATAATCTTCCGCCCAGAGGCGAAGGCAAAGCTCGACATAGGAAGAACCTACGACCTGCCTGAAATCGTGCAGGAGTCAAACTCGTCGCTTACCGTGATGGGCGGGCTGGAGATCGGCTCCACCACGACGGCAAAGCTCATCCACGGAATGCCGGACGTCCCGCTCTTGTTTCGCTCCTCGGGGGCGACCATATCAGTAGGCGCGAACGGCGACGAGACGCTTGTAGTGGGTTCCGGGCAGAAGCTCTACGTAGACGCGAGCGCGCAGGTTAACGGGTCAGTGCGCATCGCCTCTGGAGGCACGCTCTCGCATCTTTCAGGCGCGTCCACAAGGATGAACCTCAATATCGCAGGGGCTTTCACGCTTGATTCGGGCGGCACCGTCACGGCGTCCGGGCGAGGAAACGAAACGAAGGGCAAGACGGGCGGCCAGGGCGGAGCGTACGGCGGCCGCGCCTTTGGCGGCGGGGCATGCTGCTACGGGTCCATAAGGCGGCCGACGCACTACGGCTCGGCCGGCAATGGCACAAAAAGCGGCAATGGCGGCGGCGCGATACGCATAACCGCAACCGGGGCGATGACGATAAACGGCTCAATTACGTGCAATGGCTCGACAGTCAACTACAGATGCGGCTCTGGCGGCAGTATCTGGCTTACGGGCGCCTCCATATCCGGCACGGGAACGATAGCGGCAAATGGCGGCAACCAGAATCACGCCACGAACGTCTCGCCAGGCGGCGGCGGGCGAATCGCAATCTGGCTTACGGGAAGCGGCGCGGACTTCAGCAACTTCAACATCGACAACATAACCGCGTACGGCGGCAAGTACAACAACGGCACGTGCAAGGGCGGCGCAGGCACCATCTACCTTAAGACGGGCGACCAGGCGGACAACGAAGGCACTCTCATAGTAAGGAACCTGACTACCGACCAATATACGGACATAATGGTCGGCGGTAGCTCGCAGGTTACGGCAGTCAGCGATTTCGACGTGGGCGATGTCGTCGTCAACAAGGCGAAGCTCAACTTGTCCGGGGCGATAATGAACATAGTCCGCGGCTGGAAGACCATGGCAAACGCGACATTCACCTGCGCCGCTTCGGGCGGGGTAGTGGTCAACGGCCTTGCAGACGCATATTTCTACGGGAACAACACCTTCGCCTCGTTTGTCTGCGAAGTTCCCGGGAAGACGCTCTACTTCGGCACCGGCACCACGAACTCGCTTACGATCGCGAGCAGCGGCACCTTCACCCTGACGGGCGACGAGACGACGAAGCTCAACCTGCGCCCTGCCGTCGCGGGCGAGGAGTGGAAGCTCAAAGTGCCCGTGACTGGACTAACCTCCTACAACGTTAGATACGTCACGGCGGAATACTCCAACGCCTCCACGGGCGAGGAGATCGTCGCCACGGACTCTGCCGAGAGCACTCCGGAGACCTGCACGAACTGGAGGTTTCTCCAGGTGGAAGTGGGCCAGGAGAACACGTGGCTCGGCACGACAGACTCAAACTGGCAGGAGACGACCAACTGGAGCCTTGAGCGCGCGCCGCTTTCGACGGACAACGTGATAATCCCCGCGACGGAAAACGACCCAGAGCTTCCTACAGACGTCGAGCTTTCCGGGCTTAGCATCGAATCGGGCGCGAAGCTCGTACTTTCCGGCGACAACCTCGCCGTCACAGGTTCCCTGAATGTCCAGGGCCAGATCGTGGCGAGCGGGAAGGAGCGCATAGACGTCTCCGCCGCGAACGTCGTGATGGCGGCAGGTTCCCTTGTCCCCGCGAGAAGCACGTTCGTCATATCCGGCGATTCCGACCAGACGATAAGCCTCGACGCTCAATTCTGGAAGCTCCAGTTCGCCAAGACGGGCGGCAACGTCGTCTGGAGCGGCTCGGCAAGTGTTGGCGACGCGCTTTCGATGTCGGGTCAGGCGTCCGTTGCGTTCGCGAGCGGGGCGGCGCTTTCGGCAAACTCCTTTGTCGCGGACGGCACCGTCGGCTCTGCCGTCGGTCTCGTCATTTCAGGCGCGCTGTCGCTTGACGCGGCAAAGTTCGCCCGCGCGAAGGGCGTGAGCCTCGCCGGAGTCGACGCGAGGGCCGGCAGTACGCTCTATGTCGCCGCGCCGTTCTTCGAGGGGGAAGGCAACTACAACTGCGACTTCGGCACGGGGCTTTTCGTATGGACGGGCGAAGGCAATGATTCCGTATTCGCGAACGGGAACAACTGGGCGGGCGGCGTCGCGCCGGGCGCGAACGACGTTGCCGAAATATCCTCTGCCGCGACGATAACGATATCCTCGGACACGGAGGTAGGCGGGCTTTTCCTCGGCGGCGGCGCTTCGGCCGTTTCGTTCAGGGCGAACGGCAGCCTTGCCATCGGCGGGCCGCTCTACGTAGGCACGAACGCCACCCTTACGCTCGACGTTCCCGCGACGGTCGGCGGGTACTGCATGGTCGACGACGGAGGCACGATCACGCATACTTCGATAGGCGCTTCCGGAACGTACAAGGTCGACCTTTCCGTCGCGGGCGACATGTACATAAGCGCGCTTGGCAAGATAAACGTGAGCGGCAGGGGATTCTCTAACGCAAACGGCACGGCAACGCCTGGGCAGGTCTCCGTCGGCGCTTCGCACGGCGGCTGCGGATCGCCGCTTAACGGGTATTCCGACATCAGAAGATGCTATGGCTCGTTTGTCGCGCCCACGACGTATGGATCCGGCGGCAAGAACGGCAATGGCACTGTGGGCGGCGGCGTTGTGAAGCTTGTCGTCGGGGGCGAGCTGTACCACGAGGGCACAGTTTCCGCAGACGGCACTACGAGCGGCAGCCACTACAGCGCATCGGGCGGCAGCGTCTGGATAAAGTGCGGCAGCCTGGCAGGCAAGGGCGGCATCTATGCGCGCGGCGGAAACGGCACCGACGACACTTATTCCAACCTTCTCGGCGGCGGCGGGCGCATCGCGATAGAAAGGACGACGGCCGGGGACTTCTCGGGCTATACTGGCTCTGCAACGGCATATGGCGGGTGCTACAGAAGGTCTACCGGCGTGATGACTGCGCCCGGCGGCAGCGCAGGCTCGGTAACATGGATTGTGCCAGGGGCGTCCCCGCGCATCGTCCTTGACGACAATGGGACGGGCGCCAGCGGCATCTACGGCGCGGATCTGCCGGTTGATACCTCAAGGGGCGGCGACAACGCGAAGGTGCTGAAGACGTGCGATTTCGTCGTGAAGAACTCCGGCAAGATCAACCTTATTGCGGACGCAACGGTCAACGACGTCTCGCTTGAGTCCGGCGGCAGGATTATCCTTCGCGGCAATACGCTCTACATCCGCTCGCACAGGCACAAGAACCGCAGGGGCTGGGCCGGGACCGTCGACGACAGCGAGGGCGGCCAGATTGTCTGGCTGCCGAGCGGGCTGGCTATTACGGTTAAATGATGCGCGATACAATAGCGGCGACGGCGACGGCCCCTGGGCGTGCTGGCGTTGCGATAGTCAGGGTCAGCGGGCCAGATGCATTCAAGGTGCTGAAGCGCCTTGCGAGCATCGAGCCCGAGCATGGGCGGGCGCGCCTTGCAAGGCTACGGAATGCCAAGGGGGGAATCCTCGACGAGGCGCTTTGCCTGCCATTCGTCTCGCCAAGGTCATATACGGGCGAGGATGTAGTGGAATTCCACTGCCATGGTGGCTCGGTCGCGCCTCGCCGCGTTCTCGAGGCGTGCTTCGAGGCCGGGGCGAGGCTTGCACGGAGGGGCGAATTCACCGAGAGGGCATACCTGAACGGCAAAATCGACTACGAGGGGGCCGAGGCCGTGCTGGATCTCGTCAACGCCCGCACTTCCGCCGCCGCGGACGATGCGCTTTCCCGGCTCGATGGCCGCCGCAGGGCGGCTCTCGCAGAACTGTACAGGGAAGCACTCGACCTCTCTGCGGAAATGGAGCATTCTCTCGACGTCGACGATTCTGACCTCGTGGAAGAGTTCGTTTCGTCCTGCAAGTCGTCGTATGACGCTCTCGCAAAGGGCGTCGCTAGAGCGGCAGACGAGGCGCGGCGTGGCAGGCTTATGCAGGACGGCGCACTTGTCGTAATAGCCGGCCCGCCAAATGCGGGAAAGAGCTCCCTGCTGAACGCGCTTCTTGGCGAAGACAGGGCAATTGTCTCGGCGACGCCCGGCACGACGCGCGATTCCATCGATGGGTGGATTGACCTCGGCGGATACCCGGTAAGGCTTGCGGATACCGCCGGGATCCGGGAAGCCGAAGGGGAAATCGAAAGGGAGGGCGTGAGAAGGGCGCGCGACCTCGCGGCTGCAGCCGACGTCGTGCTTGCGCTGGATGCGGACATTCCCGGAGCGCTCAAGGTGCATTCCAAGTGCGACATCTCCCGCGGAGATGGGCTTAACGTTTCGTCGAAGACAGGCGAAGGCCTGGACGAGCTGCGCAATGCTATTGCCGCCCGCGTCTCGGTCCTGCAGCCGCGCACGGACTGCCGCGCAATAGATTCGCTTATGGCGGCGAAGGAGGCGCTGGAACGTGGCCGCGACTGGCGCGACATGGTGGTTCCCGCCAATTCGGTGCGCACTTGCGCCGACATTCTCGGACGAATCGCAGGGGCAACGTATTCTGCCGACATGCTGGACATGCTCTTCTCCCGTTTTTGCGTCGGGAAATGAAAAACTCCCTTTGCTCAGGCGCGGGATTTTGATATAATACGCTCATGAAGAAAAAATTCATGACGAAAGAATCGTACTGCCGGGAGTACCTAGACTACCTCGGCTACGCAAAGACGGAACGCCGCAGCTATTCGAGAAGCGTCGAAATGCTGAAAAAGCGCGGCTTCAGGGAGATTTCGACCTTCAAGGCCCTTAAGCCAGGCGACAAGGTCTACCGCGGCTGCGGCGGGCGAACGCTCATGGCGGCAGTCGTCGGAACATCGCCGATCTCCTCGACGGGGCTCAGGGTCGTTGGCGGTCACACTGACGCGCCGCGCCTCGACCTTAAGCCCATCCCGCTCTTCGAGAAGGGCGGCTACGTCTATTTGGACACCCACATCTACGGCGGGATCAAGAAGTACCAGTGGCTCGTGCTGCCGCTTGCGCTCTACGGTGTCGTCGTCAGGAAGAACGGCGAGGTCGTGGAGATCGAAGTGGGAGACAGGCCGGGAGACCCCGTGTTCATGATAAGCGACATACTGCCGCATCTCGGCAAGGACCAGGCCGAGAAGAAGCGCGACGACTTCTTCCCCGCAGAAGACCTTGACGTCGTCTGCTGGACTCGCCCAGGGAAGGACGAGGAGAAGGGCGACAAGAAGGGCCTTGTCGAATACCTTAAGAAGACCTACAAGATCGACGAGGAGGACCTTCTTTCGGCCGAGCTCGAGATAGTGCCTGCGGGAATGCCGCGAGAAGTCGGTTTCGACAGGTCGCTCATCGCGGGCTATGGGCACGACGACCGGGTCTGCTCGTTTGCTGGGCTTATGGCGCTTGCCGACGTCGCGGCGGAGAAGCCCCCGCGCGTGACGGCCTCGATTCTCATGTGCGACAAGGAGGAAGTGGGCTCCATGGGCGCGACGGGGATGCAAAGCTCCTTCTTCGAGAACACGGTGGCGGAGCTCATCGAGCTCCAGGAGAAGGGCGCGAGGGACATCATGACGAGGCGCGCCCTCGAAAAGTCGACGATGCTTTCGGCCGACGTGACGGCGATCGCCGACCCCCATTTCCCCGACGTCGACTCCACCGGCAACAAGGCGCGCTTCCACAAGGGACCCTGCGCCTCGAAATACACCGGCGGCACGTCAAAGGGAGGCGCGAGCGACTGCGCACCGGAGTTCGTGGCGGAGATCCGCCGCATACTCGACGAAAACGGCGTCGTCTGGCAGATGGCCGAACTCGGGAGGATGGAGAAGGGCGGCGGCGGCACGATTTCGCAGTACATGGCGAGATTCGGCATGAAGGTGCTAGACATGGGCACGGGGCTTTGGAACATGCACGCGCCGTGGGAGCTTGCGTCGAAGTTCGACTGCTGGCAGACCTACCGCGCCTACAGCGCATATCTGAGGGATTGACCATGCAGACGGTCACAACAGCCGTTAAGAACTCGATGGCGTCGTCGAGCTGGATTAGGAAGATGTTCGAGAAGGGGCTTGAGCTCAAGAGGGAGTTCGGCGAGGAGGCGGTCTGCGACTTCTCCCTCGGCAACCCCGACGTCCCGCCGCCAGCGGCGACCTGCGCGGCCCGGAAGCGCATTGCAGACGAGGCCGTCCGCCCGCTTGGGCTCGGCTACTGCCCGAACGCCGGCATACCCGACGTGCGAGAGGCGATGGCGCGGCACCTTTCGGTCCAGCAGGAAACGCCCGTGCAGGGCAAGGACGTCGTGATGACCGTCGGCGCGGCGGGCGCGCTTGTGAGCTTCTTCAGGTCAGTGATCGAGCCGGGCGACGAAGTCGTGACGCCTGCGCCGTATTTCGTGGAGTACGGCGCGTACGCGGGGCACTTTGGCGGCGTCCTCAAGGCCGTTCCCTCGATTCCCCCGACGTTTGCGCCCGACGTTCGCGCCATAGCCGCCGCGATTACGCCTAAGACGCGCGCGATCATCCTCAATTCGCCCAACAACCCGACCGGCGCAATCTACGACGAAGAGACCCTTCGCCAGATTGCCGACCTCGTCGAGAACGTGAACGCCAACCGCACCAGGCCGCTCTTCCTCCTTTTCGACGAGCCGTACAGGGCCTTCGCCTACGACGGCGCGAAGGTGCCCGCGGCGCTGCCGCTTACGAAGTTCGCGTGCGTGGCGGGGAGCTTCTCGAAGACCCTCTCGCTTGCGGGCGAGCGAATCGGCTACTTCCTCGTCCATCCCGAAATGCCCGACGGCGACACGCTCGTCGCGGCGGTTGCGCTTTCAACGCGCACGCTCGGCTTCGTGAACGCCCCTGTAATCGGCCAGCGTCTCGCCGCGGCGCTCGTCGACGAGACGGTCGACCTCGACATATACCTTAGGCGCCGCAACCTCATGGCGGAGGTCCTCTCCAGCGCGGGCATAGAGTTCGAGATGCCGAAGGGCGCTTTCTACTTCTTTGCAAAGAGCCCCGTCCCGGACGACGCCGAGTTCGTCCAGGCGCTTCTCGAGGAGAACATCCTCGTAGTGCCCGGAAGGGGGTTCGGGTTCGCCGGCTACATCCGGCTTTCGTGCAGCGTTGACGAAAAGATCATCAGGCGAAGCGCCGACGGCTTCAAAAGGGCGGTGGAAAGGCTCAAATGAACATACTACTTGCAGCGTTGTTCGCGGCGGGCGTCGTCGCGGACCCCTCGGCGAAATGCGTTCGACTCACGGCCGTCTCGGTCGATCCCGGCGTCGACCAGGAGCTCGAGTTCTTCCTTCTCGGGCCTGGTTCAGACCATGAATACGAGACGATGTTCACCACCGTGGCGGATGTCGGCGAAATTGCCGCCGCTTTCGAAAAGGCGGGCTTCCCGAAGGGCGAGCCGGTGAAGTTCTGTTCGTTCTACCCTGTAGGGCCGAGGGTGAAGATCGAGCCCGACCTATCCGGCTTCATAGCAGACCTGAGGTGCACGAACATGCCAGCCGTCGTATATGCCGGCGGCACGCGCCATGCAGACGGATCTCCCGTCGCCGCGACCAATATGCCGCTTTCGGTGTTTGCGTTCTACAACCTACCGCAGTCGCTTCTGCAGTTCGACGACTCGCTCGACCAGTCGCCGACATACGGCAGGTTCAAGGCGAAAAAGAAGCTAAAGAAGGGCGAGAAGGTGGAATTCAAGTTTACGCTTGTGCCCGATTCCGCCGACGAGCCGTATGCCGCAAAGTTCTCATCGGCTGAGTCGGCGGTCTCGACGTTTAAGGCAATGCGCGAAAGGGCGGCCGCGAAACCTCTTTCCGTCATCCCGGACTTCTCTCCAGACCTCAGGCTTTCGGAGGCGATCGAGATCGCAAAGGCGCTGAGGGCGATAGATTCGCCGCGTACGAAGGTCAACGGTTTTGTCCCTGGCCAGTTCTTCTATTCGTCCTTCCTCCCGCTTGAGGCGTGGAAGGACAGGAAGATGCGTCTTGCGCAGCCTGTCGAGATCAAGCTTGGCAACTCGCCTAACGAGGACAGGATCACCGTCATCGATGCTGACTGGTCAGACACTTCAAGCACCGAGCCAAAGCTAGTCGAAAAGACCTTTGGAGCAGGAGAGAATGTAAAGCTCCAGCAGCAGGATACATGCCTAGTATTCGCCAGCGGGGCGGTAAAGCTCGGGAGGCTTTACGAACTTAGGAAAAAGTTGCCCAGGCAGGTAGTAAATTGGTACGTATATCCGTAGTTTACATAATGCAGATTATGCGCAATTAACGGGGGTGGGGTAAAATGGAAAACACAGAAGCAACGAATGCAGTCAGCATCTACGGTCAGTCCGACGCAGCCGAGGACTTTCCCGTCCTCAAGGCATTCCAGCAGTACATTGATGCGGAGCAGTCCAAGGCGCGCCGCAGAATAGTCTGGCTGAGCGTCGTTTTCGGCTTTACGACGATTATGCTCGTCGCTCTCTTCCTTTTCATAATCTCGGTCATCTCCAACAAGTTCGAAAACAGGATGATGGCGTTTTCCAACAAGAACCAGGAACTGAACGACCGTCTTGTCGAGTACGCGATGAAGGACCGCGAGAGGCCTCGCCAGGAATCTGAAGAGGGGAAAGCCGCGATGAACGTCATGAAGGACGCCATGAGCGCCCTTCAGAACCAGCTTGCCGAGCAGCAGAAGCTTCTTGCCAACGAACAGCGCCGCAACAGCGAAATCGTGGCGGCCCAGGCGCAGGGACGCGCCAAGATCGACGAGGAACGCGAGGCCAACGAGAAAGCAAGGCGCGCAAACGAGGCAGCCATGAGGGAGAGCGAGGCTAAGATGCGCGAGAACGAGGCTAAGATCGAGAAGATCCGCGCCCTTCTCGCCGCCGAAAGGGAAAGACTTGCAGCTGAACGCGAGAAACTGAAGGACGAGGCGAAAGAGCTGCACCGACAGCGGCTCTACCCTGAATACTACGCGAAGAAGGAATCCCGGTCGGCACCCGTAACGAAGCCCGCTGCGGCGAAGGAGACCCCTTCTCCCGGGCCCGCAGCAGTGCAGCCATCACCCGCACAGCAGTCAATCCCCGGCCAGAAGAAGCGCAAAGACGGCGCAATCAGGTATTTTGACAGCGACGACGACGTAGAGGACTCGGACGGCGACTCGCTCTGGGTAATCCCGGAGTAATCAGAACTCGAGGCTCTTCAGGGAGTCAACCATGAACTTGTAGGCGGCGCTGTCGCGGTCCGCCCCGGAGGGGCTGCCCATCACAGCCACTATCGCCCTTCTTCCCACGCTGTTCGTCGCAGTAAGGACGATTGAGCATCCGCCGGCGTTGTGAAAGCCCGTCTTGAGCCCGTCGACACCGGCGAGCTTGTACTTGGAAGACGAAAGCAGAAGCTTGTTGTGTGTCCTGTACACATGGGGCTTGCCGCTTGGCTTCTCCTTGACGTTGCAGAATTCCAGCGACGTGTATCTAAGCGCAGCTGGGTGCTTGACGACTTCGCAGCCGAGCCTTATCATGTCGCACGCCGTGGACGTGTCGAACTTGCGTCTGGATCCCGGCTCCGGCGGATAGCCGGTGGGGCGCGTGAAGAGGGTCCTCTTCATTCCAAGCGACTTCGCCCTTCTGTTCATGTCGCCGACAAACGCCTGCAGCCTCGCAACGCCGTTCGTGGCCTCGGGGTGGAGGCGCGAAGCCACGTGCTCGGCAATCATCACCGCGCCGTTGTTGGCGCTCTTGACCATCAGGGCCTTGAGGAGGTCGTCGAGAGACATTCCGCTGGGCGGCGTGAAATCGATTCTCGACGGTCTTTCCCTCTCGGAGAGCGGCGTAGTGGGCACTATGTCGTCAAGCGAGATGGCGCCCTTCTCCACGGCCTCTAGCGCAAGGAGAAGCGTCATCAGCTTTGTGCAGGAAGCCGGATAGCATTCGGCGTCGGCGTTTTCCGCCATGATGATGCGGCCGTCCGCGGCATTGGCCGCCGCTGCGCTGAGGTAGGGCGACTTCACGTGCGTTGTCGCAGCTGCAAGCATGATGGCGGCAATCGCTGTCATTTGACTTCGCGGCGGGTGGCCTTTACGACAACCTTCCAAAGGGCCTTCGGGGAGTCTGCCGAGACAAGCGCCTTCAGGGTCTCCTTCTTTGCGAAACTCCTGGAGAGACCTGCCATGAGTCGCAAGTAGAACGCGGATACCGCGACTGGAATGGCGGAAAGGACAACGATGTTCACCATCTCGCCATCCCAGTCGATGCCTTTCTTCGAAATTCCGATTGCAAGAGCAAGGCCGCCGCCCTCCACCCCCCTCACATGGGGGAAGGCGATGCCGTGGCCGAGGGCTGTGGAAAGCACCTTTTCGCGCTCGAGCGCGGCGGTGACCAGGGAGTCGGCGTTCTCGATGAACTTATGCCCCTCCATCGCGTCCGCAAGCACCCTTATGGCCTTCTCGCGCGTCGCGGCGCCGAGGTCTGCCACCATCAGCTCTTCGGCCGAAAAGCGGGAGATGCCCGTCTTTGCGTCGTCGCGTGAAACCTTGTCCTGCACCCTTCTCGCCTCCGCGACGTCGCCTTCGAAAAGCACCCTGCCGCAGCTCGAGCACGTGACGAGATGCTGGGCGAGCTTTACCTGCTGCGACTGGGCAATCGGCACCTGCATTCCGCAGACGGAGCAGCATCCGTTGGACATCGCCGCCGTCACGATGTGGTTCTTGGCGTAGAGCCTTTCGTATATGCCGGAAACCTGCGGCTGGAGCTTCTTCTGCAGTTCCGAAATGGACTTGTTGATCTGGTCGAGATGGCTGCCGTCGCCCGACTGCTGGTGTTCGTCTCTCGTAAGCACAAGCTCCTGGAGCTGGCGGAGTATGTTGATCTGGGATTTCATCTTTGCTACCTTCCGAATTGACTTGACTTCCTTACAAGCTGCATGAATCGCACCGCCTCTATCGACTCGTCGAGCGACGAGGGCATTGCCGCGCCCTTCCTGGACGCGGCTGATACGGATTTCCAGAAAAGCCGCAGGCCGCATTCGGCGCTGGGATCGAGCGAAATGGTCTCGCTGGCCGTTGGAACCTTCTCGTTGCGTTCGGCAAGCGGAGGCGTCCTCACTGTGGTTCGCATTCTCGGCAGCCTGTACGACGGGGGCAGGAACGTCATCAAGCCGGACCGTTCACCCTGCATTACCCTGAATACGCCGCGCGAGCCGACGAGCGTGTACGACGGCGAGACGTTACCATCGAGGAAAGCACCGTTGTACTCGATGTCGGCCGTGACGCCTGCGCTCGAAAGGACTTCGAGGTGCACGTAGTCCTCGGCGTCGCCGGTGGAGACTATACGCTTAACGTCGCTCCACATCTGCACGGGCCGACCCTTCACGAGGCGGAGCGCCGGGACGACCAGCCCCGGCAGCTCACAGTATGCCGCACCGCCGCCAGTCCTGCGAAGCGCGCGCCAGTCGCTACGGCGCACGAACTCCTCCCTGCGCACCACGACCTTCTGGAGCGTGCCGAGACGGGCGTCGGAGGCTGCCTTGCACGCGAGGAGGAAATCAGGGGAAAGGACCCCGCGTTCCACGACGGCCAGCAAGTTCGACGACTTCAGCGAGGCGCCGCGCAGCATCTTCGCGTCGTCGGCGGTTAGCGCAAGTGGAGATTCGAGCACAGTCCGGAATCCGCGCTCAAGCGACATCAGTGCGTATTTGAGCCTGTTTACCGCGGGGATTGAGACAAGGACTGCGTCGAAGTTCCTTTCGTCGAGCATGTCGGAAAAGTCCCTGAACATCTTGCACCCCGGGAAAACCCTGGCAAGCGCGTCGCGGCGCTCCTTGATGAGCTCGCATGCCGCAACAACGGAGAAACTTCCGCGGTCTGCCGCCAGCACGGGCAAATGCTCGTTCATGGCCGCCCTTCCGAGCCCCATGACTGCCACTCGCAGCGCGGACCTCGAAAAAACGCTCTCGATCATTTCTTCACGATCTCCGTGATGGCCGAAAGGAACTGTGCTACGTCCGTGAACTTGCGGTAGACGCTCGCGAACCTGATGTACGCGACTTCGTCGACCCGGTGCAGGCGCTCCATCACTAGCTCGGCGATTTTTGCGGACGGGATCTCGTCGGCGTCGAGGTCGGCGACGACGGAATCTATCATCGACCTAATCTGGTCGTCGGAAATCTTGCGCTTGCCGCATGCGCGCCTTATCGCCTTGTCGACCTTCGCCCTTTCAAAGGGCTCGCGCCTGCCGTCGTTCTTGATGACGACCACCTCGTCGCGGTCAAGCTCCTCGTACGTCGTGAACCTGCAGGAGCAGTTGAGGCATTCCCTTCGCCTTCTGATGGCGGCGCCGTCGCGCACCGAGCGCGAGTCAAGCACCTTGTCGTTGTCTGCGCTGCACTTCGGGCACTTCATTTCGACTTGTTGCACATCGTGCAGTGGCGGCAGTCGAGGTTCACGGGGAGTGGCGGCGGAGAGCCGTGACGGCGCGCGTTCCAGCTGGAAAATGCGTTGATGGCCGCGAGCAGGAGCCCAAGCGCAATGAAGCCCCCGGCAGGGAGGACGGCGAGCGTCACGGGGCCGGGGTTCACCTTGAAGGCGATGTCGCCCCAGACGGTAAGCGTGCCCGCGCCTGCAATCTCGCGCACCGACGCCACGAGCGAGAGCGCGAGCGTGAACCCGATGCCCGTCCCGAGGCCGTCGGCAAACGACATGAAGACGGGGTTTCTGCTTGCATAGGCCTCGGCGCGGCCGAGAATTATGCAGTTCACGACGATGAGGGGGATGAATATCCCAAGGCTCTTTGAGAGCGCGGGCAGGTATGCCTGCATCATGAGGTCGATAGCCGTCACGAATGTCGCGATGATGACGATATAGCAGGGGATGTGGACTGCAGCTGGGATGAACTTTCGCAGTGCAGAGACGAGGACGTTCGAGCATACGAGCACGAACGTCGCCGCAAGCCCCATGCCGATCGCGTTTTCAAGCGAAGTCGTCACGGCGAGCGTCGGGCAAAGCCCGAGCACAAGCTTGAAGATCGGGTTTTCCCTGAATATGCCGTTTAGGGCCTGGGAAACGAACTTCATCGCCCGAAAACCCGGCTTAGCCCTCGGCGTCGAGGGCTGCGTCGACTTCGTCGGTCGTCTCCATGTTGTGGTAGACGTCCTGCACGTCCTCGAGGTCCTCGAGCATCTCGACGAACTTGTTCACCGCCTTGGCAACCGCCACGTCGGAAACGGGGTTCATCATGTTCGGCACGAGGCCGACGGAGCTGTTCTCCTCGTCGACGGCGATTCCCGCCGCCTTGATGCCCTCGAGGACCGCCGTATAGTCGTTGGGCTGGCACTTCACTGTAAAGCCGCCGTCCTCCGCGATCACATCCTCCGCGCCCACTTCAAGCGCGACTTCCGTCACCCTGTCTTCCGTCACGCCGTCTGCCGCGGGGATCATCACCTGGCCCATGCGGTCAAAGAGGCGCGATGCGCTGCCTTGCTTGGCGAACTCGAGGCCGTTCTTCTTGAAGACGTTGCCCACTTCCGCCGCTGCGCGGTTCTTGTTGTCGGTGAGGACATTCACGACGAACGCGACGCCGCCCTTGATGCCCTCGTAGCTCGCTTCGACCATTTCGGCGGACTCAAGCTCGCCAGTCCCCTTCTTGATCGCGCGGTCGATGTTGTCGTTCGGCATCTGCGCGGCCTTGGCCTTTGCGATTAGCGTACGCAGGGTGGGGTTGTTGTCGGGATTGCCGCCCTTTGCCTTCACGACAATCGTGATCTCCTTGCCGAGCTTGGAGAATATCTTGCCCTTCTTCGCGTCAGCCGCGCCCTTCGCGCGCTTGATCGTGGCCCAGTGACTGTGTCCTGACATGAGTTTGCTCCTTGGGTTTGTTGCCTAAATCAGATCTTGTGCCTGTAGGTGATGCGCCCCTTGCCGAGGTCGTACGGCGATATCTCGACCGTGACCTTGTCGCCGATGGCGATCTTGATGAAGAACTTGCGCATCTTCCCCGAGATGTGCGCAAGCACTTCGTGGCCGTTTTCGAGCTGCACCTTGTACATCGTGGCCGGCAGCACCTTCGTGACGGTGCCGATCACCTCAAGAGCCTGGTCTTCTTCCTTTGCCATTAAACGACCGCGTTCCCTTTCCTTTGCCTAAAGGCCGCTTATTTCTTGACGAGCTTGCGCACTGCTTTGTGCGAGCAGAACGTGCGCTCGTTGTAGAGCTTGGCGCGCCGCGCGTCACCCTTCTTCACGACCTTTATGGCCTGGATCCAGGGGCTCGCGAACGGGAAGAGCTTCTCCACCCTGACGCCGTAGCTCTCGCGACTTACGATGAAATTGCCGGCGGGGCTGCTCGGCCCCTTGTTGACGGCGAACACCTTGCCCTCGAAGTCCTGGATGCGGAACTTCTCGCCTTCCTTGATCTTGATGGAAACGCGGACGATGTCGCCTGCGCGGAACTCGGGGTATCCCTTCCCCTTCACCGCGACGACCTGCTCGGCGTTGATCTTGTCTATAAGCTTAATGCCCATCGTGGAGCCTCCTTATGCCTTGGCTGCTTTTTCCTTGCCCTTGGCCTTGGCGGCGTGGTGGGGCTTCAAATTGGGGTTCTTCGCCCTGCGGATAAGCGAGGCGACCGTAGTGGAGGGCTTGGCGCCCTTCGAAAGCCAGTAGTCGACCCTCTCTACGTCGAGCTTGAAGTTCTCGTCCTTGATCTGCGTGTCGTACCACCCGAGGATCTCGAGAAACTTTCCGTCGCGCGGCGAGCGCTCGTCGGCCGCCACAATGCGGTACACCGCGTGGTTAGTGCATCCCGTGCGGCGCATTCTTAGTTTTACCATGTCGTTTTGTTCCTTCGCTTGTTGTTGCCGCGTATTATATCATTTGCCGCTCGCCATTGCAAGAGGAAAAAAGACAAACGAGAGGCGGCTACCTCCCCACCATCTCGGCGAGGCGCGCCCCGAAGTTCGGCATGACGAGCGCGCCGAGGACCGCGAACATGAAGCCGAGGGCGATCTTCGAGGGGAACACGTTGCGCTTGGACCAGCGGGACATGCGCTCCGAGTCCGCGCCCTTCGCCGCAAGCATGAACACCGCGACGAGCGGTACCATGAAGGCGACGTTGTAGATGGCGAGAAGCGTGAGCGAGCGCCATGCCCCGGGCTCGCGCGAGACGAGCGCAAGGACGGGCACGTATATCTGCCCCGTGCAGAGCGAGTCGAGCAATGTCACGAGAAAGCCGCAGCCAAGGCCCGCGACGACCACCGTTGGGCCGCCCCAGCTCGCCTCCGCGACCGCGCGGATCAGCTTCTTCACGCGGTCCGGGAGCTGCAGCGTGATGACGGACGGCTCCTTCGCCCTGCGGTAGCGGAATGCGTCGCGGACGCTCAGGAACGCGAGGACGAAGAGCGCGAGGGCGAGGGCCGCCATCACGGCGTCGTGGACCGTCCGCAGCGACTCCAGCGCCCGCAGGGCCCGCATGAGGCCGAGCCCCATCGCCATGTAGGTAAGGAACGACCCGGCGCAGAACGCCCAGCCGCCGAGCATCCGCGCCCTGCGCCTGCGCCCGCCGACGGCGAGGATGCCGGCGAGGGCGATGACGATGGAGAACGCGCACGGGTTGAAGCCGTCCGCGATTCCCGCAAGGACGATTGCCGGGAGCGTGAAGCGCGAGGCTGGGTTCGGGGACAGACCCTCGACGGCAGCGCCCGTGACCGGAACGACGACGACGGGGCTCTCCGGGTCGTCGCAAAGAATCTGGACGTGCTTAGAGAACTCGCCCGGGAGCATGGCCTTAAGCGAGACCGTGAGCGTGGCGGAGGCATGGGGCCCTATGAGCATGGGTGAAAGCGAGGCGTCCGCGCCGCAGCAGCCCTTCACCTGCGAGACGGTGACGGGAGACGGCGAGGCGTTGCGGAGTTCAATCGACTTCGACGCGGTCTCTCCTGCGGCTATCTCGCCGAACGCGACACCTTCAGGCGGCACGGCAAGCCGAGGCGCGGACAAGGTGGAGAGCATTGGGAAACAACATAGACAACAGAAAACAACTTTTCCGAGGTGTCCGCGACAACCGTCGCGGATTAATTTCATAACGCGCGGCAAAGCCGCACGAAAGCAGGATATGCTTCGGGCGGTTGCCCAAGACGCCGATCTTGGTTGTTTCATTTTTATGCTAACCACTCTCCGAGCAATTGTTACGCATAACCAAAAAGGACTCACAAACAGGAAGCCAGCTATTTAGCCAACCACCATCTGATACTCTTACAATGATATGTAGATAAGATTCTTCACTGTCCAGTATGTCAATTTCTATGTCTACAACATCACCGTTTCTCCTCCTAAAATAACGCACGACGGGAAAATCATGCAGTCTCGAGGTCCAGCAATCAAACGATATGCCCTTAAGCCGGATTACAGCTTTCTTACACATCTTGCGTAGTTCACTTCGCTTCATGGCTAATTAGTGTGTCGTATCTGGATGTCGGCCCAGCCATTAGGGCGGTAGCGGCGGCGGGATTGCGCTCCACCGCCTTGACGCGCACCTCGGCGGGCGTCTCCGCAACCGGCACATCCGGCGGCAGTGCTGGCTGGCGGCGGTTGAGCGATGCAACGACGACGGCAACCACCGCCGCAATCAGCAACACAGTCCCACAGACTATTGCTATCTTCCGCTCCTTCATCTTTCTCTAGCCTCATGAATTATGCATCCCGCCTACTTCACATGCATAAACTAATTCGAGACAACACCATCTAAAAGCGCGGCACTTGCCTGTCATAAAAGAATACGGGGGACTTCCTATTGAGTTGCCTATTTTTCAGGATCACTACTACTCGCTCATCTCTTCTATCTCCAGTTCCAAAAAGCATTCCAATACGAACAAAACCGATGTCGTTTACATTCTCCGTGAAATCAATATTAATCACATCATCGTAGGTTCGACCTATAGAACTCCCATGGATTGTCGCACCAATCAATCGGCTCACAAAGTCTTCTTCTTTTGTCCTCCCGATATATGATGTTGCAGATAAATCAATACCTTTCTCTACCAGATTGTTCCGCGCAACATATATTTCAGCAGATGCCACAGACAATTTCGTTGCTGCCGTTGCATTCCCTGGGCATTCAATCTTGATTGTTCCGCCATCTCTCTCGCGCGGTTCAACCGATACCTTAACGTTCGAACCAAAGCATGAAACGATCACTGGCGAGAAACTATCATCCGCTCTATTTTGGACAGCTATGCCGGCACACCCGCTTACCAAGGCCAGCAATAATCCCACTATCACACGCCTCATTTCAGAAAACTTGGGGACAGACCCCGCGACCGCGCAAGCAATCTGCATAATATTCGCCTAACCTTTGCGAATAATGCGACATTTCAAAACGGACACCTTGGGGACAAGACCCTCGTTTTCGGGTCTCGAGGTGTGGGTCTCGGGCTGCGGGTTTGCGCAACTACCTAACCACCTAACTACCGAACCACCTAACCAACGGCTGGGGACAGACCCCAAATTTCCGGTGTGCGTCACATTGCCGCGAACATCAATCGTGCGTGAACGCGCAGGGAGCGCCGCGAGCGCCAGAAGGCAAGGCCGATGTGACGGATGCATTTTCATGGCTGGAATTATATCAAAAAATCAGTCTGCGCGGCAAGCGCGGCGGGCGCGGCGGCGGGATTCCGCTCCACCGCCTTGACGCGCACCTCGGCGGGCGTCTCCGCAACCGGCACATCCGGCACCGCCCGCATCCGCTCACGCAAGGCAACCACAACCGCCGCCGCAATCAGTAGCGCTGTTCCGCAGGCAGTTACTTTCAATCGCCTATTCATCTTGCTATTAGCATTGCTCTATGGCTATACAGTAAAACTTATACAGAAAAGCCCGACCCTATTGGCCTTGCCCAATTCACCCAAAATGCCTACCCGCAGACCTCGTGGTAGCACGACATTATTCATCCTCCATTGCGCTGCGCTGTGTGTCGCCGGAATCTCTGACAACATATAGTACACCGAAATCTTCCCCTCCGCATGTAGAATGTGAACACTCTGTAAAACGGCAATTGGCTTTCGCGCACATTTCTGAAAGCACATCGACGCCCGACGCATTCTCTAGTACAAAATGGCCAAGCACCTTGCTTTTAACACCCGGCTCAAGAGAGAAGTCAATCTTGAGTTTTCGCTTCTCCTTCGGAAGATCAATCTTTTCTGATGCGTCAATTGCAGACTGCAGACTTTCTATTACAGATTGAACGGTTGCATCTTCGGGGGCCTCAAATCGCTTAAACCTTATCGCACTCAGCAAAACAAAAGCCTGAGACTTATCTTTTTCCTCATATTCAGCAAGATCGGAATCACGACGCATTACACTTTGGAAAAGAATGTCAGCAAAACTAGACAAATTACCGTTAAACACGTCGAACTCAACATTGCGCAATCGTGCTTTTAACAAGAACGCCTGTGGGACCCGTGCGTAGCCTGGTAACGACAGGAGAATGTTTGCCCGGCCTTTTTTTAGACGTGCAATAGTATCATGGCAATAGCATTCGTCATTATCCAGCCTACTAGGCTCGATCAAGACACATTCAACGCCATAAGACTCGCACTCATATTCGAACGCCGGATGCGCAATCGCCACCACATACGATTTTTTCTTAAAATATGGGCGCATAATCGAAGGTGCGGTTTTGGGAGAACCGCACATAATCGTCTCTTCGTAGTTGAACGCCTTCCACACATTTGCCTTAATGGACGCCAAGTTATCCGACGAGACGAAAAAATATGGATTGCCGTCAATTTTTTTCAGTTTCGTCCCAGCATCAACTATCCTTATATTGGGCTTTATATTCTCCACTACACATAGCAAATCTCTCTCTTCTGGCAAGCCAATTGATACGAATGTATTCGCAGACGCGACCATGTCTATATCCCATTTTGTAAACTTCCAGCCTATCGCATCAGCATCGTTCAACAACAATGACTTTACCTCAAGAACCACATTATCGCCTCTTCGTGGAACCATTTTCGCGCACGACGGCAGGACGGCAACAACACGTTCCGCGCCGCTCGTTAAAGAAGCCGCAAGAACGATGTTCATGATCAGCCATCTTATCATTTTGTTATCCCTCATCTCTTTTATCGTAATGTTTATGGATAGTTGACTTTATTGGGGGCAAAAGGGTCAGAGCCTATTGACATACTTTATGTTTACCCATGAAAAACTTTCTTTATTGATGTACTTCCCATTTAGAGCCCCATCACAAATCCCTCAATACAACATTTAGGCATATCACAAGTGGACCTCCTATCGGCAACAGCTTTCCAGCATGTTCCTATGCACGGAGGGATTAACCAAGAGTTGAATGATTACTAGAGCACATAGCACGACAAGAGGAATTATTACCCTCGCCATTTTAATAATCCCAAACATAGAATTCACGCTCTCAGCCCCACAACGGGAAACAATGCCGAATTTTCTCATCACAACATTGACAACGGATGGACACATCAAAAAGTACAATATTACAGGGGCAAGCAAACACATGCCCAACCCTTTAATCAGATGAAAAAGACAGGCAAAAGCTCTATCCAGAAGATTCCACTTCACGAGAGAAAAGGACAACGTACTTGGCACAAATCTTTCTAATGCAATAGCCTCTTCCTGGCACCATGATGTTTCATAAACCCACCAGTGATGATGCTCATCGTCAGATGCCGATGCAGATATCAAGCTTTTGAGCCAAACAGAAATGGCATGCGCCTTTGCGTCTGCATTCGCTGCGCGGCAATACAAATCTACAAAATAACATATTGGCATCCTGTCGCCAATTCGTGCGCAATACTGTAAGCATTCGACAAGTTCTTCCTGCCTGCCATCGAAAGAATCCAATGCATATGTACCACCATCTAAAACCACTCTGTTAGAACCTGCGTTCCCCTCTACAATCCTTTGTGGTTTTTCACAAACTCTTTTGCACAGCATCTCTGGCCTCTTATATAAAATACTATTTACACCAAAATAAATGCTACTTAAAACGCGTCCGTCACACACATTAACATCCAGCCACAACAGCGCAGCCATAATCAAGGCAGCGCGACAAAACAATTCACCAGCATAAGCAGAAATCCTCATAAAATCACTCTCCCCTAAACTCGTACAACCTGGGCGGGAATAGCGACCCTGTTATTTGCCCATTGCAGAAGTTCACCTTCCTATCAGTCCCAAAGACCGTAGAAAACTTGGGGACAGACCCCGCGACTGCGCAAGCAATCTGCATAATATTCGCCCGCCCTCCAAGAATAATGCGATATTTCAAAACGGGCGCTTTGGGGACAAGGCCATCGTTTTCGGATCTCGAGGTGTGGGTCTCGTGTTGCGGGTTTGCGCAACTACCTAACCACCTAACTACCGAACCACCTAACCAACGGCTGGGGACAGACCCCAAATTTTCGGTGTGCGTCACATTGCCGCGAAGATCAATCGTGCGCGAACGCGCAGGAGACGCGGCGAGCGCCAGATGGCAGGGCCGATGTGACGGATTCATTTTCATGGCTGGAATTATATCAAAAAGCGGACGGCGCGGCAAGCGCGGCGGGCGCGGCGCTACACGATCTACTGTGGCAATCATGTCTGTCACTGAGGTCCCTCGTCAACAAATGATTCCCCGCGAAAGATTGCCCTTATCGTGTCATAGACAACCACTATGTCGTTCGGAGTGGCATACATATATCCAATTAGAAATCCCTCTTCATGAAGATACATAAAAAACTCGCGACCATCGTAATCATCACGGCCATAGCCAGGGGTAACATGAAGACAGTAAAGGCCAGGCGCGGCACAACCACCTCCCGTCTTCCCATCTGACCATACGTAGCAATCTTTTATTGCATCCATCAAGGCTTCTTTCTGGTTTGCGGTCAACTCAATTGGCCGCGACCCGCCAAACACAGACCGCAAAACCCACGGTTGCTGAAGTGCGTTTTCTCTTGAGCCGAATACATTCACAATTTCGCGCTCGACGGTTAGTCGCGGTTGCAGAAGATTCGTAACCATGCATCCGCCAAGACAAACCGCTGTAAAAAGGACCAGCGCTGACACCCGTAGAACCCGCAAATAGCTGATTGCACCTCCACGAGCAATAATTTTCACGGGGTCCCCTGACTTTCTCGCTATAGGACGCTCCACCTGCACCAAAACTGCCTTGATTACCATCATTTTCTCCTATCAAATTGGCGCTTCTTAGGCCACTTGTTTTTACACTGTTCGAGCTCAAAAGGGTCAGAGCTTATTGATACAGTCTTGTTGATACAGCATCTCATGCCAGCTTGTACTCCTGCCTTGGCGACATCGGTTTGTCGGGGCAACAGGGTCAGACTTGATTGCCACAGTAGATTACCACAGTAGGTATTCCCCGTCATAGCGGCGAGACCCTTTCGATGCTATCGCGGCGAAGATCGCGGCTGTCTATGAGTGCTTGTTTCATCTGCCCTGCATTACCTCCACATACATACCTCTATCATGCAAGTCGAATGCCGTTGCCAGTTCAAACGGCAATAAGAACAAGGCGTCAAGATTCCCAGCTACAAGCGCACCCAGGAGAGCGACCAACTTAGACAATGTCTTTTTATGGCCTTTCTCGTCTTTCACAACTGTCTTCATCCCAGCTGATTCATTTGTGGCCGGGCGCGCTGCACACTACGTCCAACAAGCCGTCTTCACCGACTATCAGCGAATATTCGCCGCCGGATGGGCACGTCGGGACACTCCGAATGAACTTGCCGGCTTCTTCGCGAAGCTCCTCGATTGTTGGGAGCGCGCCGTTGTGGCTTGCGGCCCACTGCTGGGCGACCGTCGCAAGCACCACGCGCCCATTTCTGCATCTCAAGTGCAACGGGCCTCCCTCGGTAGAATTTATCCCATGATCCTTAAGCCATTCCCCGATTTGCCTCCGCGAACCGGCGGTGAATCGCCAGTCAAGCCCCTCGTGCTCAACGCGAAGCGCCTTGCCGTGGTGCATTGCCATGACTGCGATCCGCTTCCCGTCCCGCCACCAATCTATGCCCGGGAATCCGCAGCACCTGCACCGCATCTGGCGCGTCGAAAAACGGAACATCTCGTTGAACTTGGCAATTTCGGTCTTGTTTGTAATCTCGTACAGCACAGGATCTTCGTCGATACTGGAGCAGCATCCGCCGCCGCCGTCGCGAACGACCACGCGGTCGGCATACTGCACCATCGCATTGAAGCGGGCGTTCATCGCAAGGCCAAAATAGCCAAGGATGAAATGAATCCAAAGCATGATGACTGCAAGATGCAGGACCGCGAAGAACTTCGCGACCTTGAAGTCATTGCGCTTGGCAGTCAGCCGCCGTGAAAAGGCAAGGCCAAGGGTAATTGCCGCGAGCGCCACGACAACCGGCGCCTGGGCATATCCAAACGGAAAGACGATGCAGACGAGATTCAGGAGGAAGGTGATGCAGAGGCATCGCGCCGCTCCATTGACGCATTGCGCCATAAATCCCGGCCTATCCGCCCGAATCCGGGCATCGCAGCTTGCATTCTCCGTTTTCATGCCGTGTATTATATCATTTCCCCGCGGCGGATACGGCAAGATCCACACGGCCGGTCGGGGTCAGGAAATAGGTGTCGGGGCCAAGCTTGGGGATGCCGTTGGGGAAGATGTACCTCCAGCGAGCATATTTGCTTTTCACAATATGCGCGACACCGCGCTGTCATTGACAATCCGCGTTTTGCATTTCCTCTTCTAATCACCACCCCACAAATCAATTCAGGAATCAGCGCTGCCAAGATCAAGATCAATACAAGAATCATGCAAACGAGAAAACCTTTGGGCTCGGCCTTGCCTCCCAACTTTTCCTTGAACCAGAGATTCGACGACGGGAGGCAAAGAAGTATGACCGGTGCAACCAGCAAAAGAAGGAGAACAAGCACCCATGTCACCTGGGGTTCTGTGCCATGCAACAACGACGCGACACAACAAAGGGCAACCAGCGAAAGAATGATAGCATGCAATGAAAGGAACAACGCACGTCGGCCTCGTCGCAAGCCCAGAACCATGCCGAGAGACAGCAAAAGCCAGAAAAATTCGAATAGTGAACAGGCAACAAGCGGGAAAACCGAGAGCGCGACATACGCCCATCCGAGGGCTTCGACAACCTTGACTGGCAGCGGCTTTTTAATGTGTGCTTGTTTCATCTGCCGCATATTATATCAAATTTCCGCGGCAGTTTCAGCAATTTAGTTAGGTGGTGCGGTGGTTAGGTGGTGAGATGGTTTGGTGGTTAGGTAGTTCAAAGTTGTCTCACGCAGAGGTGCAGAGAAGCAGAGAGCGCAGTGGCTAAAAATTATTAGCCGTGTAGAACGAGAACGTGAAGAAAAGCAGTGCGAGGCGGAAGCGACGCCATGCCGCCGATTAGGGAGCCTTGGGCTCGATTACAATCGGGGGAATCTTCATCGTCTTCCTGCAGGCGCTTTTCAATAGCTCCCTCACCGCCGTCCGCATCTGACGCTTCGCAGCGCCCATCGACGCCTTGATCGTGCATCCGGCGGCCTTCCTGTGTCCGCCCCCGCCGAACTTCGCCGCAAGGGCCGTCGCGTCCCAGTCGCCGCGCGTCCTTATCGAGCAGCGAACCTCCTTCGTGCGGTCTGGTATCTGGTAGAAGAAAAGCGCAATCTCGTTCCTCGCCACGGAACGCGGAATCTCTATTATGTCCTCTGCGTCCGCCTTTGTGCCGCGGACGGCGCGGAAGTCGTCGCGCGTCAGGGTTACTTCGGCGACCTTTCTGTTCTTCCACACCTTGAGCGAACGCCACGCGAGGCGCTTCAATTCGATGGCCTTGCGAGAGAAAGAGCCGTAGATGACGTCGTTTATGTACGCCGTCCTCACGCCGTGCTTCAGGAGGTCGCCTGCCGCGCGGAGCGTGCGCGGAGAGGTGGAGTCGTACGCGAAGCGCCCGGAATCCGTTATCATCGCGACCCACAGCGCCTCCGCGCAGGCGGTGTCGAGCTTCCAGTCCATCCACTTCGCGAACCGCCAGACGAGCTCGCCCGCGCTCGAGGCCTCGGTGTCGACAATCGAGACGTCGGCGAACTCCTCGTGGGTGAGGTGGTGGTCGATGCATATCTTGGGCAGCTTCTCCGCGACGGGCCTCACCTCTGGCGGCATCCGCTCGAACGCGCCGCAGTCGACGGCGACAAAGAGGTCGAACCTCATCTTCTTGAGCTTCCTCAAGGGGACGATGTCCTTTACGCCCTCGAGGAAGCCGGGCTTGCCGAGCGCATTGAGGTCCGCCGTGGCGAACGCCTGGAGGCCCGCGCCGCGCAGGAGCCGCGCCATCGCTATCATGCTGCCGAGCGAATCGCCGTCGGGGCTCAAGTGGCCGGAGACGAGAACGCGCTTCGCCCCCTTTATGAGGCGCTCGGCGGCCATGTAGTTTTCGCGATTTCCGTCCACCTTTCCCCCTTCCCTATTCGTAGCGCAGGCAGTCAATCGGGTTCAGCTTCGACGCGCGGTACGCGGGGTAGAAGCCGAAGAACATCCCCACGAACGACGAAAAGACGAACGACCATGCGGCGGACGAGGTCTCGACCACTATGGGCCAGTGCTGGAGTTCGCCTATCGCGTGCGCGACGCCGACCCCCGCGGCGACGCCCACCGCGCCGCCCACCGTGGAAAGCACCATCGCCTCGAGTATGAACTGCCAGAGTATCGCCGCGGGCGTCGCGCCGATGGCCATGCGAAGGCCGATCTCCTTTATCCTCTCCGTCACGGAGACAAGCATTATGTTCATTATGCCTATGCCGCCAACGAGAAGCGAAATCGCCGCGACCGCCGTGAGGAGCACCGTCATGAGCCCCGTCACAGAGCCTATCGTGTTCATTATCTCCGTCGTGTCGCGCGTGTCGAAGTCGTTGTCCTGGTAGTCGGCGAGCTTGTGCCTCTGCCTGAGGAGCGCCGTTATCTCGCGCTTCGCCTCGTCGAGGTCGTCCATCGAGATGAGCGAGACGTTCATCATGTTTATCGCCCTGAACCTCGAGCGCTGCAGCACGCGCCCGGCGGTTGTGTACGGCGTCATCACTATGTCGTCCTGGTCCTGCCCCCAGCCCGTCGCGCCCTTCGGGGAGAGGACTCCTATCACCCTGAACGGCATCGCCCCTATGCGCAGGATGGTCCCGACCGGGTCTTCGTCGTCGCCGTAGAGGTTTACCTTGACGGTGTTCCCGAGCACGCAGACGCGCGCGCATGAGCGCTGCTCGTGCTCCTCGAAGAACCTGCCGGAGGAGACGTCCCAGTTGCGGATCTCGGGGAAGTCGTAGCTCACGCCGCTCACCCTTCCGTTCCAGTTGCGGTTGTCGCGTATGAGCTGGCAGGAGACGTTTATCGTGGGCGAGACGGAGCTCACGAGGTGCCCGAGTTCGCGCTTGATCGCCTCGGCGTCGTCGGCCGTCATCGTCTGGCCGGAGCCCATGCCCGTCCTCACCTCGCCGCGCCTGTTGCGCTCGGGCCAGATCATGACGAGGTTGTTGCCCATCGACGAGATCTCCTTCACCATCATCGTGGAGGCGCCCTTGCCTATCGCAAGGACGGATATGACCGCCGCTATGCCCACGATTATGCCTATGCAGGTAAGGAAGCTGCGCATCTTGTTGCGCAGTATCGCGAGCACCGAGACCTTGAGTATCATGAGGAAGTTCACGGCGTCGTCACGTCCTTAACGAGCTTTCCGTCCTTCATCACGAGATGGCGGCGCGCGTACGCGGCGATGTCGTCTTCGTGCGTCACCATCACGATCGTTATGCCCTCCGCCGAGAGCTGCGTAAAAAGCTCCATTATCTCGACCGAGCTCTTCGTGTCGAGGTTGCCTGTCGGCTCGTCGGCGAAGAGGACGGGCGGCTCGTTCATGAGCGCCCTCGCTATCGCGACGCGCTGCTGCTGGCCGCCCGAAAGCTCCGCGGGCGAATGGCTGCCGCGCGAGCCGAGGCCGACGCGCGCCAGGAGCTCCTTCGCCCTCGCCCTGCGCGCATGGCGCGAAAGGCGCCCGAGGTAGAGGTCCGGCAGCTCCACCTGCTCCACCGCCGACATCCTCGGCAGGAGGTTGAAGTTCTGGAAAACGAAGCCGAGCTTCTTGTTGCGGATCGACGCAAGCTCCCTGCGGCTTCTCCTCGCCACCTCTATGCCGTCAAGGAGGTACGACCCTCTCGTAGGCGTGTCGAGGCAGCCGAGGATGTTGAGAAGCGTCGACTTGCCCGACCCCGACGCGCCCATTATCGCGACGAACTCGCCGGTGTCCACCGTCACGGAAACGCCGTCAAGCGCATGCACGGGCTCTTCGCCCTGTGCATATATCTTGTACATGTCGCGTATCTCTATGAGGTGGCCCATCGGCTTACCGCTTCTTCGGCTCCGGCGCCGTTCCCTGCGCACCGCGGCGCGGGCGCTTCGGCATGAACGGGTTCGTGGTCTCGTCCTGCCCTGCCGGCATCTTCGCCCTCGCGGGAGTCTCGTAGCCGGCCACGACCTCGCGCCCGACGAGGTCCTCGCAGCCAACGAGCTCCACGAAGCTGTCGTCGGTGACGCCAGTCTCCACAACCCTCGGGACGAGAAGCCCGTCGTCGCCGGGAAGCCAAATCTTCCGCCCGCGCGGCATCTCGCCAGGGATGCGCTCCGAATCCTTCGGTCTGAACCTGAATGCCGCGGCGGAGACGACAGGCACGTCCTCCGCGCGCGCCGTCTCGATGGAGAGGGTCGCCGTCATCCCGGGGAAGAGCATCTCGTCCGGGTTCTCCGCCTCGATGATTATGGGGTACGTGACGACGTGCGCCGTAGTCGTCGCGGCAAGGCGTATCTGCCTCACCTTGCCCGTGAACCTGCGCCGGTAGGCGTCAGCCGTGAACGTCACAGTCTGCCCCACCTTGATGTTGCCGACGTCGGCCTCTGGCACGGTCGCCTGCACCCAGACGGTGCGAAGGTCCTCGGCGATCGTGAGGACTGGCACGGCGTTCATCGAGGAAACCACCGTCTCGCCCTCCTCCACCTTGCGGTCTAGAACGACGCCGTTCACGGGCGAGCGGATGGTGCAGTAGTCGAGGTTCGCCTTCGCCTGGTCGGCAGAGGCCTCGCACTGGTCAACGGAGGCGGCGGCGGTGTCGCGCCCCTCGATTGCGGCATCGAGGTCTGCCTCGGAGCAGAGGTCCTTCGCACGAAGCGCCTTCTTGCGGGCAAGCGTCTTTTCCGCGAGGACGAGCCGCGCACGGGCGGTCTTGAGCTGCGCTACCGCGCTCTTGTACGTCGCCTCGTACACCTGCGGGTCGATGAGGGCGACGACCTGCCCGTTCGTGACGACGGAATTGTAGTCGACGAAGAGCTTAAGTATCTTGCCGTTCACCTGCGCGCCGACGGGGATGCCGTTCGGCGAGTTGCGCGGCGTCACGGTGCCTGTCGCCTCGACCGTCCTCACCACGTCGGACTTCACGACCGGCGCAAACCTGAACGCGCGCTTCTCGCCGCCTTGCTGGGAGATCTTGTCCGTGCATCCGCAGAGAATCGCGGCTGCAAGCGCCGACAGAAGAACACATGTCCTCTTCACAGTTCATCCTCCTTCAGGGTTTTCGCCTCGAACCGCGGCATCTCGCCGACAATGGCTGAAATCGCCGCCTCAGCCCGCTGGCCGGCGTAGAACGCGGATATGCGCGAGCCGAGCGCCTCGGCGCAGTCTGCGGCGGCAGTGGTGAAATCGACGCGGTTCGCCTCGCCTATTGCGAACATCTCCGAAACCTGCCGCATGTTCTCCTTCGCGCGCTCGTACGAGTCGCCTGCCGACTTCATCGCCTCAGTCGCGTTGTCGCGCGTGCAGAGGGCGATTTCGAGGTCGGACGAAAGCGACTGCTCCGCCCTTTCCGTGTCTGCCGCGGCGGAGCGCATCGCGGTCACGGCGCGCTCGAGCGCACGCGTCTTGCCGAAGCCCTCGAAAAGCGACCAGACGCCGCTCAGGCCCCACTTCCAGAGCCACTTCGGGTCAGTCCAGTTGAGCGAGGCTGAAGCCGAGACGCTCGGCAGGAGATCGGCCTTGGCGAAGTCTACGTCGGCCATCGCGGCCCTGAGGCGGGCGCGGCTCAGGGCGAGCGCGGGCGAGTTCGTGCGTGCGAAGGCGAACATCTCGTCCATCCCTTCCGTGGAAGGCGATATCCCCATCGTCACAAAGTCGAGCGCGTTCGTCCCGGCGCCAATGACGTCGTCGCACGAGCAGCGCGAAGAGTCGAGGCCAAGGGAGAAAAGCATCTTCGCCTCGCATGTAAGGACGGCGTTCTTCGCGTTCACCACGCCTTCGCGGGCCTTTGCCGCGTCGAGGCGCGCCCTCAGCACGTCGAGCTTGTTCGCCTCCCCCGCCTCAAGGCGCCTCTCGGCCTGTTCGAGGTGGACGGCGTGGACAGTCTCGTTCGTGAGCGAGACGCAGAGAAGAGCGCGCTTCTCGAGAAGGTCGAAGTACGCCCCGGAGACGTCGAGAAAGACGCTGTAGCGCGTGGACAAAAGCTGCATCTCCGCCGCGATGACGCGCTCCACCTGCGCGGAGGCGCGCGCGTCGTTGCGCCCTGCGTCCCAGAGAAGGAGGTCGAGCGAAAGAGCTGCCGACGCACTGCCGTGCGTGCGCCACTTGAGATCGCCCACGCTGTCTGCCGCGGCCGAGCTTGCGTTGCGCGAGACGGAAAGGCCGACTTCGAGCGAGTTCGCGGAAAGGCCGTTTCGCCCGAAAAGCGGCGCGTCCGCGGCAATCTGCAGAAGCGCAAGGCGCGCGTCCTCGACGGAAAGGATGGCGGAGGCAACCTCCGGCCTCGTCTCAAGCGCAAAGTCCACAAGCTCGGAAAGCGGCGCGCCCTTAAGATGGCCGGGCACGCAGAACTCGGCTTCCTGCCCGGTGGCGAGCGCGGCGACTTCGTCCTTGGCCCTGTCCGCCGCCTTCATCCACCTGCAGCCACAGAAGGAAAGCGAGGCAAGGAGAAGAATCGCGCACGCGCTTCCCAGGATTGGCCTCTTGGGAAAAGTATTCTTCACCGCACTCCGTTCCATGCGCTGAAGCGCGATTCAGCGAGCCTGCGGTACTTCGCCCCCGTACCCCCGTTTACGAAGGGGTCGATTGTTATGCCGCCTCTTGCCGCGAACTTGCCGAACACCTCAAGGTACTTCGGCTTCAATAGCCTGAAGATGTCGTCATATATGACGTTCACAACGTCTTCGTGGAAGTCCCCGTGATTGCGGAACGAGAACAGGTATAGCTTCAGCGACTTCGACTCGACTAGCAGCCTAGACGGGATGTAGCGTATGGTAAGCGTCGCAAAGTCGGGCTGTCCGGTCTTCGGGCAGAGGGTAGTGAATTCCGGCGCGGTGAACGTCACCCAGTAGTCGCGACCCGGATGCCGGTTCTCGAACGCCTCCAGAACGGACGGGTCGTAGCCCGAAGGTATCACGACAGAGTTACCAAGGGCCTTTAGCTCACGTCTTGACATTGTCTTTCCCCTTTCTGCTGCGGTGTGCGACGACAAGCCTCCTGACGGCAAAATACGTGATAGGCGTAAGGAGTATTGCGAGGAAGAAGCCCCCGAGGAAGAACGACGCCATCGCCTCCGCGCCGAGCTTTCTCACCGCAGCCCACGTCCACTCCGTCTCGGCAAGCCTCGAGTACGTAAGAGAGCCCCCGAAGAGGATCTTGTTCACGACGAACGTCTGCGCCGGGTAGATGAAGAAGATGGTGACGGGGTTCGTTATGAAGGTGCCGAGCGTCGCGCCCACCTTTGAGACGCGCATCATCATCGCAAGCGGGATGGAAATGACGAGCTGCATCCCAAACGGCACCGAGCATCCTATGAACATCCCGAGCGCCCAGCCCGCCGCGATGTCCTCGGGCGGGAGTGGCTCGCGCACCATTTTCGCCTTGAGCCGCCGCCAGTACTCGGGGATGCCGGCCACTACACCGTATGCACGAAGAGCCCGCTTCGAAGCTTTGGCTCGAACCACGTTGACTTGGGCGGCATTATCGCGCCAGCGTCGGCTATTGCCATCATCTCGCCGACGGTCACGCCCTCCATCGAGAACGCCACGGCGAACTTGCCCGAATCGACGTTCGCCTTGAGCTCCGAATCCGGGCGAATGCCGCCCATGAAGGAAATGCGCCTGTCCGTGCGCGGGTCGGCGATTCCAAGAACCGGTGCAAGGAGACGTTCCTGCAGGTACGACACGTCGAGCGCGGAAACCGCGTCGCTGCCAGGCGGAATCGACCAGGAAAGGTCAAGCCACTTGCCGCGGAAGTACATCCTGCAGTTGCGCTCGCCCCTCTCGCCTATCTTGAAGGACGACGAAACCGCCGACATGAACTCGTAGTCGGAAAGTCCGTTAAGATCGGCAACGAGCCTGTTGTAGGGGAGAATCTTCAGCTGGCTTGCAGGGAAGATGACTGCGAGGAAGTACCGGCTCTCGCCCTCGAAGTTCCTCTCCGCCGCATATCGGGCTGCGGCCGCGCTGCGATGGTGGCCGTCGGCGATGTAGGCTACGGGGATGCGCGCAAAGAGCTCGACAAGCTCGTCCGCGGCGCACTCGCTCGCCGAGGCGATCTTCCACACGCTGTGGCGGATTCCGTCGGGCGCGGTGAAGTCGTAGAGCGGCTCGCGGCGGCAGGCGTCGGCCACGATGGCGTCGATCGCCGCGTCGTCGCGGTAGGTGAGGAACGCAGGCCCAGTATGCGCACCAAGGGTCTCGATGTGGCGTGTGCGGTCGTCTTCCTTGTCCTTGCGAGTCTTCTCGTGCTGCTTCAGGGTGCCGGAAAGATAGTCCTTCGTGTCGAACGTCGCGACAATGCCCGTCTGCACGTGCGTGCCCATCGTCTGTCGGTATGCGTAGAAGCCGGGCCTTTCGTCGCGCACAAGCGTGCCGCCCGAGACGAGAGAGTCAAGAGCCCTTCTCGCCTGCGAGTACGCCTCCGGCGACGAACAGTCAGTGCCGTCGGGGAGGTCGATCTCCGGGCGCGAGACGTGTAGAAAACTCTTCGGGTTGCCCGCGGCGAGCACCTTCGCCTCGGCGGTGTCGACGACATCATAAGGAACCGCCGCGACAAGCGCGGCGTCCTTCTCGTTCGGCCTCAGGGCCGCAAATGCGCGAATGTTCATCTGCCGTCAGAAGCCGACGTTTATGACCGGGCAGAACGGTATCTCGGCGTCGCGGATGATGTTGATCGCGCCTACCTGGAAGCCGTTCATCGTCTCGCAGCGGTTGATCACGCCAAACTGGAAGCCGAAGGCGTCTCCAGCTATGTTGACGATGCCAACCTGAAGGCCGTTGAGGGAGTAGGCCTCGTTCCACGCGCCTATCTGGATGCCTCCCAGGCAGCTGAAGCCTACGGAGTTGTAGAGGCCTGCCTGGATGCCGGCGAAGCGCTCATGCACGTCGTTGCGGATGATGTTGAGGCCGAGCCCCTCGAAGTTCTGGCAACGGCCCCAGAGACCGATGTCGATGCCCGTCACAGACTCCTGCTTCGTGGAATATGGTATCGCAATCCTGAGGCCGACGAGGTCCGGCGTTTCCGGGAGCTCGAACACTGCAAAGCACGCCGGCCACATGGCCACGCGCTTCTTCGCCGCGACAGGAGCGTCCTTGTTCTCCTGCTCTATTTCCACAAGCGGGTTGCCTGTCGGCTTTTCAAGAAGGTTCTCTTCCTTCTTGCCGCTTTCCGCAGACGCCGCTACTCCGGCAAACGCTACCGCAATCAAGGCCGCCATCAACTGTTTCTTCATGTTTTTCTCCTTTGAGGGTCTTCAAATATGCTTATTATATGATTTTCACGACGATTTGGCAAGTAAAAATCACGCGACGACCGCCTTGTTTATGACGACCGCGACATCGGGAACGTTCTGGTGAGGCCCGTAGCTGCCCGTCTTCACCTTGGCGATTTTGTCAACTACGTCCATGCCGTCGACGACCTTGCCGAACACCGCGTAGCCAAAGCCCTGCGGCGTCGGCGTGGTGAAATCGAGGAAATCGTTGTCGACAAGGTTGATGAAGAACTGGCTCGTCGCGGAATCGACTTCCATCGTGCGGGCCATCGCGATCGTGGCCCGCCTGTTCTTCAGCCCGTTCATCGCCTCGTTGCGGATCGGCTCGCCCGTCGGCTTCTGGCTCATGTTCTTCGTGAAGCCTCCGCCCTGCACCATGAAGCCGTCTATGACCCGGTGGAAGATCGTGCCGTCATAGTGCCCCGACTCCACGTAGCGCACGAAGTTCGCCACCGTCTCCGGCGCCTTCTCGTCGTCGAGCTCGAGCGTTATCGTGCCCAGTGTCGTGTCCAGAACAGCTTTTTTCATCTTGTATTTCCCTTTCGTTGAGATTCCCTGCGGGCTATCATTTTTCCCTGTTGACCAGCGTTCGCGTCCTGTCCGCGGCGGACTTGAACGTCGGCCTCTTCTTGTTCTTGTAGTCGAAAACCGCCTTGAGCGCGTCAAGCTCCTTCGTGAAAAGCCCCTCACTGCGGAGGATGCGCGCCTTCTCCGCCGCTACGATGCCCTGCCTGAGCTTGAGGAAGCGCCAGCTCGGCGCACCGTCGGGATAGCAGAGGAAGAAGTTGCCCTGGTTCTTGTCGCGCAGGACGTCGACCGTGACGTCGTTTCGTGGCTTCTCGCCCCACGGCTCGCGCCCCCAGCAGTTCCACGCCCAGCGAAGGAACCCGTCGAGCCCGACCGCCGCCGGATAGAACCCTACCCAGAACGACTCCTCCTCGCCCGAGGTGAGGTGCGTGTTGGGCTCCACTGGCGCCGAGCAGACGTAGAACGTGGTAATCTCCCCATTGGCGCGGCGCTCCTGCGCCGCCGCAAGGAGCGATTCGTCCACGTCGTAGATTATCTGGCTGTAGCAGTCGATCTTGATGCCGTCGAAGTCGCTCGGCTTGCGGTTGCCGGCCATCGACATCTTCATTCCCGGGGCCTTCTCACGCATGAAGTCGGCAATCGCCTTCACTTCCTCGGGGCTGCGCTCGTCCATCGCGATGTAGGTGATCTCAAACCAGCCCTTCGCCTTGAGGTGCGCGGCGAAGTCGACGAGGAAGTCGCCCCAGTACTCCCTGAACGCCTCACTCCCGGCCGGCGCCTCGGCGGAGTGCTCCTCGCCCTTCTCGTCCTCCCATCGCACGACGTTCCCCCAGGTGCAGAGCGTGTAGCAGGCGATGTACGGGCCAATGCCGCAGCTTTTGGCAAACTCCACGTATTCGTCGAAGACCTTGTAGTCGAAGCACCACTTGCCGTCAGCGAGCTTTATGTGGCGCACCATCGTGCCGTATGCATCGTAGCACTGGCTGTTCCACGGGCGGTCGACTATCGTGGCGGTGATGAACTTCTGCCCTGCGGTCGCAAGGGTCTCGTACACGGGGCGCGCGGCCTTGTAGTACTCGGGCGTAAAGGGCTTTACCTTGTGGGCGCGCGCAATCGCCCACGGATGCTGCCAGAGGTCGAGCACGTACTTCCACTCCGAAGGCGGCGGCAGGACGCGGTCGACGACCCTTATGTTCAGGTCGCCGCACTTGTATACCCCGGCCTTCGTTTCTGGTGGAGCGTATATCTCCACGATTCTCGGGCCCTCGGTCCAGCCGTTCCAGTCAACCTTGTCGGACGCGCTCGCATAGACGAACTTCAGCCGGTCGGGGCGGAACCTAACCTCCTTAAGGCATCCTTCGCGGACGGAAAGCGGAGCAGGCGCGGGGCCCAGATCCACTACGTCCATCACGTGTACGTGGAGCGTCTCGCCACGCCAGAGCGAGACGTCCTGCGGCCATGCCTGCGCTACGAAAGCGGCAGCTGCCGCGACGACTGCAAGGAGGAACTTCATTTCGCCCTGTTCACGAGCACCGCGGTCTTGTCGGCAAGCGCCTTGTAGGTCGACTTCTTCTGCTTGAGCTTGGCGTAGTCAAACTCCTTTGCAGCCTCGTCGAGCTCCTTCGTGAAAAGCCCCTGCTCACGGAGGATGCGCGTCTTTTCCGCCGCGACGATGCCCTGCCTGAGCTTTACGAAGCGCCAGCTCGGGGATCCGTCCGGATAGGCGAGAAAGACGTCGCCCTGCTTCCATGCGCCGCGCCCGTCGAAAGTGACGTCGTCGCAGGGGAAGCGCCCCCAGCTGTTCCAGGCCCAGCGCAGGAAGCCGTCGAGCCCGACCGCCGCCGGATAGTACCCTACCCAGAACGCCTCGTACTACTCGGAATCGAGGAACGTGTTCGGCTCAAGCGGCCCGCAGCAGACGTAGTGCGTGGTGAAGTGGCCCTTGGCGCGGCGCTCGGGAATCTCGGCGAGAAACGCGGCGTCGACGTCGTAGATTATCTGGCTGT
>JAEEHL010000070.1 GCA_016280825.1 Verrucomicrobiota bacterium | reverse complement strand
GGTTATTTGAGGCGAGATGCGCAGGACTCGCCCCCGAAGGCGTATAAGTATACGTCGAGCGGGGCGATGGACGCGCATCTCGCCCAAAGAAACAAGGGAGCACGGTTGCCCTTTACGTGAGCGCACGTTCGGAAGGCAGGGTAGGCTTGGAAGGCAAGAAGGCGACTTGGGTTCAACTGCGATTTTTAGGATAATTTCCAGCCGTGGAGAGGTGTAGAAGTGGAGAAGAAGTTTTTTAGCCACAAATAACAGGAGGTCAGGAGGGTGGAGATTTTAGCCGCAAAGAACGCAAGGGACGCAAAGGTAGGGCGCCCCGACCTCGCCCGGGGAGGCAACTTTTCTTTCTGCAAGACCTAACTTTCCATCTGACTTCCGGTTAGTTGTTCTGGTAGTATTTTGCGTTGCGCGCGCGATTGTGATATAATATCCAATATTAAGGGGGAGGCTTTGCCGGCGTTGACTGCGCAGCGGGCGCTGCGATGGAAATCCGCCGCCGGCGACAGCCGGTCAGACCTAAGGAGAAACGAAAAGATGAAAGACCTCAAGGAGGCGTACAGGACAATCGAGGCGGACCACTTCGCCCCGCAGATGGAGATTTCGTTTGTGGACGGCGCGAACCGCCAGACTTTCTTCTACGAGAAGGTGACGTGGAACATCGGCGGCGAGGAAAAGGGCCTCAGGTACGGCGAAAACCCCGGGCAGGAAGCCGCGCTCTACCGGCTCGTAAACGGCAACCTCGCGCTTGGCGACGTCGAGATGCTGCAGGCCGGGCGCTATCTTGCCTCCGTTCCGGAGCTTCTGCAGAGCGGCAAGCACCCGGGGAAGACGAACGTCACCGACACCGACAACGCGCTCAACATCCTCCGCTATCTCATGGAGAAGCCCTGCGCCGTCATCGTGAAGCACAACAACCCGTGCGGCGTCGCGACCGGCTCGACGCTTGCCGAAGCTTACTTCCGCGCCAACAAGGCCGACCGCCTCGCGGCGTTTGGCGGCGCAATCGCCCTTAACCGCGACTGCGACATGGAGACTGCGAAGCTCATCGTAGAGAACTACGCCGAGGTCGTCGTCGCGCCAGACTTCGCGCCGGGCGTGATGGACCTCTTCGCGACGAAGAAGAACCTGCGCGTCTTCCGCATCAGGAACATGGCGAGGCTTTCCGAGTTCGTGGCGAAGCACGTAATCGACTTCAAGTCGCTCATCGACGGCGGCATCGTCGCGCAGACGTCGTTCAGCGCGAACGCGAGGAAGCCCGAGGACTTGATGCCCGCCTACTGCAACAGGAAGATAACCGACAAGGCGACGGGCGCCGTCTCCTACGAGGAGCACAAGATCGCGCGCCTTCCCACGGCGAAGGAGTACGAAGACCTCGTCTTCGGCTGGCTTGTCGAGGCGGGCGTCACCTCGAACTCCGTCCTCTACGTGAAGGACGGCGCGACGGTGGGCATTGGCACCGGCGAGCAGGACCGCGTGGGCGTCGCAGAGATCGCGCGCGACAAGGCATACACAAAGCACGCCGACTGGATTTCGTGGGAGAAGTACCAAAAGCCGTTCAACGACCTTAGGCTCGTCTTCGGCGAGGAGGAAGGCGCGAAGAAGCAGGCCGAGATCATGGATGAGACAAAGGCGGAGAAGGGCGGCCTTCCCGGCTGCGCAATGGTCTCGGATGCGTTCTTCCCGTTCCGCGACGGCGCGGAGGTCGGCATTCGCCAGGGGATAACGTCGATTGTGCAGCCCGGCGGCGCGATTCGCGACTGGGACGTCATCGACTGCTGCAACGAGCATTCCGTGGCAATGGTCTTCACTGGACAGCGTTCCTTCAGGCACTGATAAACGGGAGGGCAGATGAAAAAGGCTTCAAAGAAGAGGAATATCGTCATCGCCCAGTCGGGCGGGCCTACGATGGTCATCAACGAGTCCCTGGCCGGCGCGGCGCACGCCGCCAGGAAAAGCGGCAGGTTCGGCAAGATACTTGGCGCGAAGCACGGCATCCTCGGCATTCTCTCGGGCGACTATGTCGACCTCGGCAAGGTTTCCGAGAAGAAGCTCATGCAGATCGCGGCGACTCCCTCGTCTGCGCTTGGCTCCTGCAGGAAGAAGCCGACCGCCGACGACTGCCGCGCGATCTTCGAGCGCTTCCGCGAGCTTGACGTAGGGTACTTCCTCTACATCGGCGGCAACGACTCCGCCGACGCCGCGCGCATTGTCGCCGACGAGGCGGAGAAGGCCGGCTACGACCTTGCGGTATGCCACGTTCCGAAGACGATAGACAACGACCTTAGGAGCTGCGACCACACTCCCGGCTTCGGCAGCGCGGCAAGGTTCGTGGCGAGCGCGTTCATGGGCGACGACCTCGACAACCGCGCCCTCGGCGGCGTCAAGATAAACGTCGTGATGGGCCGCGACGCGGGGTTCCTCACGGCAGCCGCCGCGCTCGCGAGAAAGCGCCCTGACGACGGCCCGCACCTTATCTACCTTCCCGAAGTTCCGTTCTCCCTCGAGAAGTTCGGGCGCGACGTTTCCGCGGCGATGAAGAAGTTCGGCCGCTGCGTCATTGCGGTTTCCGAGGGGATTCGCGACAAGGGCGGCAAGCCCATCGGCGCGATGTTCTCAGGCGGCGAGCGCGACAGCCACGGCAACGTGCAGATGAGCGGGACGGGTGCGCTCGGCGACTACCTTGCGAAATACCTCAAGGAGACGACGGGGGTGAAGCGCGTACGCGCCGACACGTTCGGCTACCTCCAGAGGTCGTTCCCCGGCGTGACGTCGCTTGCCGATTCCATCGAGGCGTTCACGGTAGGCGCGGTTGCCGCGAGGGCGGTCCTTTCCGGCAAGGTGCGCAAGGCGACGGTCGGCATCGTCCGCAACAAGGGGCGGCGCTATTCGGTTTCGTACAGCGTCATTCCCATCGAGAACGCGGCGAAGTTCACGAGGTCGATGCCAAAGTCGTTCATAGCCCGCAACGGCCACGACGTCACGCGCGACTTCGTCGAGTACGCCGCGCCGATAGTAGGCGAGCTTCCCAAGTGTGAAATCCTGTAAGGAGAAAGACAATGTCAAATCCCATCGTCGGAATAGTAATGGGCAGCGATTCGGACTGGCCCGTCGTTGAAAAGGCTTGCGCCACGCTCGACAAGTTCGGCGTCGCCTACGAGACGCGCGTAATCTCCGCGCACCGCACGCCGGAGACGGCTATCGAGTATTCGAAGTCGGCGGAAGGGCGCGGACTCAAGGTCGTCATCGCGGCGGCAGGCGGCGCGGCGCATCTTGCCGGAGTGCTTGCCTCCTCCACGGTGCTTCCCGTAATCGGCATTCCCGTCGCGGGCGGCGCGCTCAACGGCCTTGACGCGCTCTATGCGACTGTGCAGATGCCGGGCGGCGTTCCCGTGGCGACTGTCGCCGTGGGCTCGGCAGGGCCCGTCAACGCGGCGCTTCTCGCCGTGCAGATACTCGGCACCGCCGACGCCGCGCTGAGGGAGAAGTTCCACGCCCACAAGGAGGAAATCGCCGCCAAGGTGGCAGCCGCCGACAAGCGCATCCAGGAGCGCGGCGCATGATGGACGAACACCTCGCCCTCGCGCTAAAGTACCGCCCGAAGACGTTTTCGGACGTAATCGGCCAGCCTCACGTCGTCGAGATACTCAAGAACGCGATTACCTCCGGCAGGATAGCGAACGCATACCTCTTCATAGGCCCGAGGGGAATCGGCAAGACGACGCTCTCGCGAATCTTCGCGAAGGCTCTTAATTGCACTTCGCCAAACGGCGTGGAGCCGTGCGGGGAATGCGCCAACTGCCGCGAGATAGCCGAAGGGCGCAGCCTCGACGTCATCGAGCTTGACGCGGCAAGCCACAACTCGGTCGACGACGTTAAGCCGATAATCGAGAGCGTCCAGTTCAAGCCGGCGAGCTCGAAGTACAAGATATACATCGTGGACGAGTGCCACATGCTCTCGAACGCGGCGTGGAACGCGCTTCTCAAGACCCTTGAGGAGCCGCCGCCGCACGTCAAGTTCGTGTTCGCGACGACCGAGGGCGACAAAGTTCTCGCAACGATCGTGTCGCGCTGCCAGCGGTTCGACCTCAGGCGCATACAGACCAAGGACATCGTCTCGCGCCTTGAGGGGATATGCAAGGTCGAGGGAATCAAGGCCCATCCCGACGCGCTTCTCGCCATTGCGCGCGGCGCCGACGGCGGGATGCGGGACGCGCTCTCGTCGCTCGACCAGCTTGTCTCGTTCAAGGGCACTAAGATATCCGAGGAAGACGCGCTCGGGGTCTTCGGCCTCGTAAGCAGGAAGGAGCTCGAGAACCTTGCGGGCGCGGTGCTTGCAGGCGACGTCGCGGCGGTCCTGAAGGGCGTAGATCGCTTTGAGTCTGCCGGCAAGAACATGCGCAGGCTCGCGGGCGAGCTCATGTCGTACTTCAGGAACCTCGTCGTGGTCAAGTCGGTCGGCGACGGGGCGATTGGCCTTGGCGTTCCCGACGGCCAGCTTGAGACGCTGAAGGGGCAGGCGGAGTCGGTGGAGCCGTCGCGGCTTTTCAGGATATGCGACCTTCTTGCGCAGATGGAAGACCGCCTGCGGTATGTGCTGAGCGTGAGGACGGTCATGGAGATGAGCCTCATGCGCGCCTCCCGCATTGCGACCACTGCCACGATAGACGAGCTTCTAAGGGCGGTGAAGGCGATGAAGGCGGCCCCCGCTGGCGAATCTCCGCAGGCGGCGGTGCCCTCTGCGCCGAAGAAGGAGGAGCCAAAGAAGCCTGAGACGATGTCGCGTCGCCAGATATTGAGCGACCCCAAGCTCGACGCGATAATGTCGTCCATGCCCGGCGCCAGCATAATCAACATAAAGGAACCTCGTAGACAATGAAGAAGTGCATTGCGATATTTGCCGTTGCCTCCGCGATCTTCGCGGGGTGCGCAGTCAAGACGGCCTCGTTCGAGGAGAAGTCGCGCGAAGGGCGGCTCAGCGTTTTCGACTTTGGCGCGAAGGGCGACGGCGTCACCGACGACACTGCGGCGATTCAGCGCGGCATCGACTACATGGCCGAGCGCGGCGGCGGCAAGCTCTACTTCCCGTACACGCCGAAGGGGTATCTCATCGCCTCTCCAGGGAGGGAGTTCGACGACGAGGGGCGCCTCGTTCGGGCACAGCTCGTGATACCCGCCGGGAAGCACGTTATCGAGCTTGAAGGCGAGTTCCCCGCAAAGATACTCTACGAGTACCAGGTTCGCCCGGACGACGGCGACCCGCACTTCGTGCCGACGCGCTTCGGGAACGCGGGCTGCATGAGCGTGACGCTCCACTCCACGTGGGACGCGCCGGAAGTGCACGACATGAAGGAGCGCCCGTGGGCGATGCTCGCCGTCCCCAAGGGCACGATGTGCGAAGGCAACTTCGCCGTGCCGGTAGTTTCCATAAAGAACCTCGAGTTCAGGGTGCATCTCGACCACGAGAGGATGTACCCCACGACCTCCGCCGTCAACCTCGACAACTCGAGCCGCGTCATCGTCGCCGACTCGCAGTTCTGCCTTGACGAGATGGTGGGCGACTGGGATTCGAAGAAGGAGCTTCTCGAGAACCCGTGCCATACGGTAGGCCTAATGTGCTCCGGCCCGCAGTCCGACGACCAGATAATACGCAACGTCGCGGTGCAGGGCTTTAAGTACGGCATCATCCTGAGCGAGCACACGAAGGCCGAGCACATCTACGTGCACAACTGCGAATACGGCGTCGGCGTCACCTCCGCGACGCATCCGATAATCATCGACCGCGTGCTCGCGCAGCACAACCAGCGCATCTTCGCCGCGTTGCCGAACGGCCTCTTCGGGCGGCGCGGGTGGTAGATCTACCTCAGGGTGAACCAGTGCCCATACGAGCGCGGCGAAGAGGATTCCGTGCCGAAGGTGAGCAACATGGTCTACGGCGTGTGGGACCCGGACAACAGGATCTACGGCTCGATCGAGTTCATGCAGGGCTGGCCGGGCGTCATAGAGAAGTGCTTCTTCCCCGTCCACGGAGGCAAGAACCTCGCATGGCACGCAATCGGCGAGAAGAACCCGGAGAAGACGCCGAGAAGGGGCATAATCTGCCTTACGTTCGACGACCACCACTGCCAGAACTGGGCGAGCGCAATCGACCTTTTCGCGAAGTACGGCGCAAGGGCGTCGTTCTTCGTGACGGGCAGGCTTTCCGAGGCCGATGTCGCCTCGCTCAAGAAGCTGCGCGCGGCTGGCCATGCCGTAGGCGTCCATACGCTCCACCACGCGACGTTCCCGACGAAGACGCCGACGGAGGCGGAATGCGAACGCTACTTCAACGACGAGGTGAAGCCGCAGGTCGCCGCGTTCAAGGCGGCGGGCCTCCCAGTGAACACGATTGCCATGCCCAATAACGTCCACAACGCCGCGATAGACCGCCTTCTCCTTTCGCGCGGCATGAAGCGCATAAGGGTGGGGGGCAAGAACTTCGCGCGCGAGACGTGGCGCAATTCGGCTGGCTTCGACAAGATGCTCGTAATGCGCGGCGAGGGCGTGGGCGAATACTACCATACCGACATCGACGAGCTCCTGAAGCGCATCGAGTACGCCTCGGAGAGCAACTCAATCTTCACTCTCTTCTCGCACGACATCGCGCCTGACGCAAAGGGCGTCAACATGAAGCGCGAGTGGCTCGAGAAGATACTTGCGAAGTGCGCCTCGCTCGGCATGGAGTTCCGCACGCTCGAGGACTAGAATCTCCCACGAAACGGCGTAAATATGATATAATTAACAAACCTATGTTCGGGATACTGAGGAAAAGGCAGTTGAAACCGGTCGTGTACAAGCGGCCGGATCATTGCATTTCTCGGAAAAACATAGATCCAGACGCGCTGAAAGTGCTCTACCGCCTCTCCACGCTCGGCTACACCGCCTATCTCGTGGGCGGCGGCGTGAGAGACCTCCTGCTGGGGCGGAAGCCCAAGGACTTCGACGTCGGGACGAGCGCGAAGCCCCCGGAGGTGAGGAAGGCGTTCCGGAACTGCTTCCTCATCGGGCGCAGGTTCCGCCTCGCCCACGTCCGCTTCGGCGACAAGGTGATAGAGACGGCGACGTTCCGCAAGAACTCGCAGACGGTGGGCGAGATAATCGAGCACGCCGCCGAAGGCCCGCAGGAGGACAACGAGTTCGGGACGCCCGAGACGGACGCCTTCCGGCGCGACTTCACCGTGAACGGCCTTTTTTACAATATCGAGGATTTTTCCGTCATCGACTGGGTGGGCGGGATGAAGGACCTCAAGAAGGGCATCATAAGGGCGATTGGCGACCCCGACGTGCGCTTCCAGGAAGACCCCGTGCGCATGATGCGGGCGATAAAGTTCTCGGCCCGCCTCGGGTTCAAGATCGAGCGCCGCACGGCAGCCGCGATAAAGCGCCGCCACGCCTGCATACTCTCGGCAGCAGTTCCCCGCGTTTGCGAGGAGGTGTTCAGGCTCTTCCCCTACGGGCACAGCAGGGAGGCGTTCGGGATGATGTACTCCTACGGGCTCCTGGGCGACCTCCTGCCGGAGCTTTCGGCGTTCATCGACAAGGACGGCGGCCTCAAGTCGAAGGTGTTCTCGTGCCTTTCCGTTCTCGACGGCTACGAGAAGATGATGGCCGAGAAGGGCCTTGAGGTCCCGAACGCCGTGAGGGCCGCCGTGCTGATGGCGGCGATGTACCGCGCGGGCGGCGCCGCCCGCTCCGTCATGCAGACGATGCTTTCGCGGCTCAAGATACCCAAGGCCGTGTATTTCTCCGCAGTGCTCTTCATGGAATCGACAAGAAGGCTCTCCGTGCCGCCGTCGCGCGGCAGGCAGTCCTTTGTCCACAACAGGCAGTTTCTCGACGCGCTGGACTTCAACAGGATAGTCCTGCGCTCGGAAGGCAAAAGCGAGGACGTTCTCAACGAATGGTCCGATCTATACGAAGCGAAAGGCAAATGAAAATGAACCTCAGGAAACATCCAGAACTCGTACCCCTCGTTGAATGGTGGGAAAAGGACGGCAAGTCCACGGTGGCGATAGTCGTCGTCGCGGCGGCCGTGTTCGGGGCTTGGCGCTACTACAAGTACTACAACGCCTCGGCGGAGGCAGAGGCGGCTAAGTCGCTTGCCGAGGCCTATGCGCCGGAAGAGCTCGAGGAGGGCGTTGCGAAGTTCGGCTCGCGCGCCGCCGGCGGCCTCATGAAGGTGAAGCTCGCAAAGGCGTATTTCCAGGCGGAGCGCTATGAAGAGGCACTGGCCATCTACGAAGAGCTTGAGAAGGCCCCGCCCGCCGGCTTCGAGGACGTCCCGCCAGTCGGCAAGGCGCAGTGCCTTGAGGCGCTCGAGAAGTACGACGAGGCGCTTGCGGCGTTCGAGGCGTTCGCCACTTCGAATGAAAAGAGCTATCTGCGCCTTACGGCCCAGCTCGGCGCGGCGCGCTGCGTCTGCGAGAAGGGCGACAAGGCAAAGGCCCTCGAAATGCTTGCCGCGCTCAAGAAGGATCTCGGCACCGACGAAATCTCCAAGGCGCGCGTAGATGCCGCGGAGGACCTCGTGAAGCGCTACGTCAAGCGCGAGAGGCGCACTCTCTTCGACGCGGCAGACGCCGCCGCCAAGAGCATCGAGAAGGAGAGCGCGGAGAAGGCCGAGGCGAAGCCGGAGGCCAAGTCGAAAGAAGAGGTCAAGAAGGAGGCCGCCCCCGAGGCGAAGAAGGACGAGCCCGCGAAGAAGGATGCCGCGGAGACGAAGAATCCCGACGCGGAGAAGAAATAGTCGTTTGCCATTTAAAACAAACCAATCAACAAAAGGAGATCAAGATGTCTAAACTGGCCATATTGGGCGGCGAGAGGGTTATTGCGGAGAAGGATGTCGACAAGGGGCTTTTCCACTGGCCCATCGTCAACGACGCCATGCGCGCGGCGCAGGCGAAGGTGCTTGAGGACGGCAACATGTCCGGCACCGACATTGCCCGCAGGTTCGAGGCGGACTTCGCCAAGTGGCAGGGCCGCAAGTACGCCCTCACCCACAACAACGGCACCAACGCGCTCAACGCGGCGATGTACGCGATCGGGCTCGGGCCGGGCGACGAGATAATCTGCACGTCCGTCACCTACTGGGCGAGCTGCACGGGCGCGCTCCCGCTCGGCGCGACTGTCGTATTCTGCGACATCGACCCCGAGACCCTGCAGATGGACCCCGCGAGCCTCGAGGCGCGCATCACCCCGCGCACGAAGGCGATCATGGTAGTCCACTACATGGCGCACCCCGCGCCGATGGACGAGATCATGGCCATCGCGAAGAAGCACAACCTCAAGGTCATCGAAGACGTCTCGCACGCGCAGGGCGGCCACTACAAGGGCAAGATGCTCGGCACGTTCGGCGACGTCGCGGCTATGTCGCTCATGAGCTGCAAGAGTTTCGCTATCGGCGAGGGCGGCATGCTCGTCACCGACGACGCCGAGATCTACAAGAAGGCCATCATCCTCGGCCACTACGACCGCATCGTCGACGTCTGCACCGACGAGGAGATGGAGGGCCCGAAGAACATCCCCTGGGGCGGCCTCAAGAACCGCATGCACCAGACCGCCGCGGCAATCGGCGTCGAGCAGCTCAAGAAGCACGACTCCGAGATCGCCGAGATCGACAGGGCGATGAAGTACTTCTGGAAGGGCATCGAGGACATCCCCGGCCTCAAGTGCATCTACCCGAAGGACGAGGGCAGCGACAAGGCCGGCTGGTACGCCTCGCGCTTCCTCTACGACAAGGAGGCCTTCGGCGGCATCTCGAACGTCACGTTCTGCGACGCGCTCAACGCCGAGACGGGCGGCCAGTTCTCCTTCGGGTGCAACATGCCGCTGCACCTCTCGAGCGTATTCTTCGACGTCGAGACGTACGGCCACGGCAAGCACGACCGCGCCCTCTCGGGCGACCTGCCCGTCGCGGAGAAGATAAACGGCATGCTCCTCGGCGAGCCGTGGTTCAAGCACTACGACACCGCGAAGATCGACATGTACATCGAGGCGGTGAGGAAGGTCGCGGCGAACGCGGCGGCCGACCTCCAGGGCATCAACGACACTACGCCCATCATCGGCGGCGTCGCCCTCTCGAAGCGCAAGAAATAACGGGAGGCTACGTCATGGGCAGGCTTGGTGTTGTAATTGTCGGCTCCGGGCTCATCGCGCGTTTCCACGCGAACGCGGTGAAGCATTCGGAGAAGCTGGAGCTCAGGGGCTTCTGCGACACGTTCTCTTTCGAGAGCGCGAAGAAGGCGGCGGCGGAGTTCGGGTGCGAGGCGTGGAACGGCTACGACGAGGCGCTCTCGGCGCCAGGCGTCGACATCGTCACCGTCGCGACTGCGTCGGGGATGCACGACGAGGCGGTCTTCGAGGCGGCGAAGCACGGTAAGCACGTCATCAGCGAGAAGCCGCTTTCGATCACGGTCGAGCGCATCGACAGGATGATCGAGGCGTGCGAGAAGGCTGGCGTGCAGCTCGGCTGCATCCTCCAGACGCGCTGGGACGACAAGTTCGTCGACGCCAAGAGGCGCATCGAGTCGGGCGAGCTCGGCAAGGTGACATACGCCGGGATACGCATTCCGTGGTGGCGCAAGGACGAGTACTACACGCAGTCCTCGTGGCACGGCACGTGGAACATGGACGGCGGCGGAGCCCTAATCAACCAGTCGATCCACATGGTCGACTGGCTCGTCGCGCTCATGCCGCCCGTCGAGGAGGTGAAGGCGTTCTGCGCCACGCTCGCGCATCCGATGGAGACGGAGGACACGGTGAGCGCGGCGATCCGCTTCGAGGGCGGGGCCCTCGGCGGCATATACGCGGCGACGTCGTCCTTCCCCGGGCGCGGCAAGTTCATGGAGATCACCGGCACTAAGGGCACGATCGTCTTCGACGACGACAAGGACGCGGGCGCGGCCTCGCCAGACAGCTTCGAGTGGGACGGCCACATGAAGTGCTTCGAGGCGTTCGCCGACTCGGTGAACGGCATCGCCCCGTATCCGATCGACGGGCGCGAGGCGCGCAAGTCCGTCTCGCTCATCGAGCGCGTCTACAGGGACGCCGGCATAAGATGACGAGCCCGTCGGCGCTCTGCCTCCTCGACTGGGTCACCATCGCGGTGTTCTTCGCCGTGATGGTGGCCGTCGGGGCGTACTACGGGCGCAGGACGTTCTCTTCGCAGTTCTTCGGGGACGACAGGTCCGTGCCGTGGTGGCTCTCGGGCGTGTCGTTCTGGATGAACACGTTCTCGGCGCTTGCGTTCGTGATGTACTCGGCGCTCGCGTACAAGTTCGGGTACGTCGCGATTGCGCTGAGCTGGGTGACCGTGCCGTTCTACTTCTTCATAGGGAGAATCATCGCCCCGCGCTGGCGGCGCGCTGCGACGAAAAGCCCGATCGACTACATCTCCGTACGCTACACTCCGGGGATGTGCAGGTTCATGGCGGTGCTGGGCCTCCCGATGCAGCTTCTTGACAACGCCCTCAAGCTTCTTGCGATAGGCACTGTAGTCGGCGTCGGGATGGGATTCCCGATAGTCGAGTCGATAGCTGTGAGCGGGGCGATAATAATAATCTACACGTTCCTCGGCGGGCTCAAGGCCGCGCTTGCCTGCGACTTCATACAGTTCTTCGTCATCCTCGCGCTCCTTGTGGCGCTTCCGTTCATTTCGGCCGAGCGCCTCGCGCAGACTGACGGCGGCACCGGCATCGTATGCGGCATAAAGGCGCTTCTCGCGAAGGCACCGGCAGGCTTCTTCTCCTCGACGGCCGACAAGTACGACTGGGTCTACATCGCGGTCTTCATAGTAATGTGCATCTGCACGTCCTCGACGAACTGGTCGCTCGTGCAGAGATACTACTCCACGCGAAGCGAGAAGGACGCGAAGAAGGTTGTCGGCCTCGTGACGGTGCTCTACATCATAACCCCCGTCTTCATGTACTTCCCCGCGATGGCCGCGAGGGTCTTCATGCCGGGGCTCCCCGAAAGCGAGATGAACGGCGTCTATGCCGCGCTCTGCCGCGAGGTGCTGCCGACAGGCGCGATGGGGCTTGTGATAGCGGCCATGTTCTCCGCGACGATGAGCTCCTTGGCCGGCAACTTCAACGCCATCGCGACGGTGGTAGTGGGCGAACTCCCCCAGAGGCTTTCTCAGGACGTCGCCTCGCGCCGCAGGCTCGGCCGCATCGCGACGGTGGTGGTAGGGCTTTCCGTAATCGGGCTTACATTCGCCATGAAGTACATCCAGGGCGCGGACGACCTCTTCAATCTCTCAAACAAGGTCTTCGGCGTCTTCATCCCCGCGATATCGAGACCCATGCTCGCCGGGCTCTTCGTAAGAAAGTTCTCCAAGCGCTCCGGGATGTTCGCGATGCTATCCGGGATGGCGTTCGGGCTTGTCTTCTTCTCCTTCGGCGGCAAATGGCCCTGGATACGCGAGATAACGTGCATGTTCCCGGCGACGGCGACTGTGACGGTCATCTGCCTCTACGTCGGCACGCGGATCTTCGGCGATTCCCCAGCGGAGCGCGAAGAGGTGGATCGCTTCTTCTCCAGACTTTGACACCTGTTCGCTCCTCCTCGGGGTCTGTCCCCATGCCTTATGGGTCTGTCCCCATTGCTTTGGTTGTGACACATTGTCGCTGTTAGTGTCACAGTGCGCAAGTCAGAAAATGGCGATTTTGCGCAATTTCATGAAGTTTTCTTTCGCGACTGGCATTTAATGCCATTTGGCACGCCGTTTGCTACGTTTATGCTGACGTTGTAGATTGACGTCAAAAGAGAAGAAAGAAAGAGGACAACATGGCAAAAGTACTTGGAATTGATCTTGGCACGACCAATAGCTGCATGGCCGTGATGGAAGGCGGCGAGGCGACCGTGATACCCAACAAGGAGGGTGCGCGCACGACGCCTTCGATAGTTGCGTTTTCGAAGACGGGCGAGATTCTTGTCGGTCAGGCCGCAAAGCGCCAGGCCGTCACCAACCCGAAGTCGACGATTTACTCCATCAAGCGTTTCATCGGCCGCCGTTTCGACGAGATGACCGACGAGATAAAGCTCATGCCCTACGAGGTCGTGAAGGCCTCGAACGGCGACGCGGCAGTGAAGGTGAACGACAAGATATACACCGCCCAGGAAATCTCGGCGATGGTCTTGAGGAAGCTCAAGGAAGACGCCGAGGCGTTTCTCGGCGAGAAGATCACCGAGGCCGTCATCACCGTGCCCGCGTACTTCAACGACCAGCAGCGCCAGGCCACGAAGGACGCCGGCAAGATCGCCGGCCTTGACGTGAAGCGCATCGTGAACGAGCCCACAGCCGCTTCGCTCGCGTACGGGCTCGACAAGAAGAAGAACGAGAAGATCGCCGTCTACGACTTCGGCGGCGGCACGTTCGACATTTCCGTTCTCGACATCGGCGACGGCGTCTTCGAGGTGAAGGCCACGAACGGCGACACGCACCTCGGCGGCGACGACCTCGACCAGGC
>JAEEHL010000069.1 GCA_016280825.1 Verrucomicrobiota bacterium | reverse complement strand
GCCCAAGGCCCCCGAGAAGCGGCGGAAGAATCGAAAGGAGGATTCTCAAGAGCCCTCCCCGCTCTCCTTTGCAGGTTCAGCCGGCTGCCCATTGCCGATGCCGAGAGCCTTCTCGATCTTCCACGGGTAGAACATACCGTACATCCCGATGACTGCAAGGACGTAGAGAAAGGCGACAAGAACGTGAACCGGGGCGAAGCCGTGTTCTGGCAGCGCCGGACGCGTGAGCTTGAAGATCTCGCCGGGGGCAAGCATGAAAATGCCCATCACCGCGCGCGTAATGAGGTGCGGGCGCATCCAGATGAAGGTCAGGCAGGTCAGAACGGCCGCCATCAAGTAGAGCTGGCCCGGGAAACGCTTCAGTAGCATGTCGAAAACGTCAATGCCTATCGTGTCGCACTCGTAAGCAGTCCAGAACCAGGCAATGGCGGAAAGGACAATCGCGATTGCGTCTCTAAGGTTGATTTTGCCGCTCGTCATGTATTTTGTGGAGGTGGGAAGCGGAGTTGAACCGCTGTAAGCGGATTTGCAGTCCGCTACCTAACCGCTCGGCCATCCCACCTGTTCGTTTAGTGGCGTGTATTTTATCAAATTGGCAGGCAGGGTGTCAACGTCTCGTCCTTGCCGGCTGGTACGGACGGCGGCTGTTCGCGCCGCTGTTCCTGTTGCGGTCGTTCGCGCCGGAGTTCTTGAGACGCTCAAGGCGCTCCTTTCTCGCATCCGCCTTCTGCTCCTGGGCGGACTTTTCCTGCTTCACCTTGTCCTCGGCCGGCTCGCGCACCTGTATCTGCGCGCGCACTAGCTCGGTGAAGTCCTTCGTCCATTTCTCGCGCAGCGCCGCCACCGTCTGCTCGTTGAGCCCGTTGCGCCTCGCCGTCAGGCGCATTTCGCGCAGCTTCGCGTTCCACTCGCCCTGAAGCCGCTCGGCCTTGCGGTTCGTCATGAGGAAGAGCGTCTTCCCCTCTCCGAACTTGAAGCTTGCGCACCAACCGGCCACGTTGCCGTCGCTTTTCACTACTGCCTCCTCAGGAGGTCTCACGAGCCCCTCCTCTGGGTCTATCCTGTAGACGCATGCCGTCCTGCACGCCTCGGGCCCAGCCTCGGACATGACCTTCATCTTGAAGCGCGTATCGTTGAGCTTCTGGAGCTTCGCCGCAACCGTCTCGCGCGTGTAGAACTCGCCTTCCCTCGCGTTTTCCTTCGTCTCGATCGCGTCGAAGAAGAGTGGCGCGGACCGCGACGAGGCGGCGCTCGAAAGGCGCTCCCACAGCGGGTCCTCGGTCTCGAAGCTGAACTGCCTAGAAATCTGGCTCTCAACGGCGACATGGTCTTCCAGCTTGAAGGTCACCGTCCTCAAGGCGTCTTCGCCGTAGCGCTTCAGCTCGCGCTGCAGCTCCATCGCCCTGCGCTCAGCGTCGCGCTGGGCCTCTCGCTCGGCGCGTTCCTTGCGCTGCGCCTCGAGCTTCCGCTCGCGCTCCTCTTCGCGCTCCTTGCGCTGGCGCTCGCGCTCCTCCTCCTGCGCCTTGCGCTGGCGCTCGCGCTCGGCGGCCCTCTCGGCCATCTCCTTCTCGCGCCTGGCCTTCTCCTTCTTCGCGCGGGCGATTTCCTGGCGCTCGGCCTCGCGCGCCTCCTCCGCGGCGCGCTCGCGTCTCTCGCGCCAGGCGTCGATGCCGAGCTTTCCGCCCACGATGAGCGCGATTATCACCACCGCAAGTATGCAGTACGAGACGACCGTCTTGACCATCTTCGCCTGCTTCGCCGCCCGCGCCTCTTCGCGGGCCGCCTCAATGTCGAACCTGTCTGCTACTGCCATTTCGCTTTCTCCTTTGAAATCAGTATTTCTCGATCTCGCGCCTTATCCTCTCTCGAGCCGCCTCGTCAGGGGCGAGAACATAGCCCCTTAGCTGGTACGGCACCCACTTGTTCGTCCACGCGACATTCTCGAAGGGCTCCCTGAAAAGCTTCCTGTCGGGCATGACGTCGTCAGTCGTGCCCATCCTGCCGTCGGGCCCGCGCGAATAGAGCACGGGGTCGCCCCCCTCCGGGCGCGTCTCGTAGACGTACGCGCGGCCCCACGGGTCAGGGTTCAGCTTGCGGATGTACGGACCGTACCAGCCGGGCTTTTCGGGCGTAATGGCCGCAAGCGCTGCGAGCCCCTCGTCGTCGGAAGGATAGCTGCCCACGTGGAACTTGTACCGGCCGAGAGCAATGCAAAGCGCGTTCATCGACTCCCTTGCCTTGATGTCGGCGCGCTTCGGCCCGTCTGGTCGGCCGCCCTTGCCGGCGACCGAAAGGACGAGCGCCCCGAGGAGCGCAAGCCCGACGAGCAGCACGAGGTAGAACGCCGGGCCGCGTCGTAAAACGGGGGCCTTGAGGCCAAGCTCCGAGCGCTTGGTCTCGTATTCGCGGCGGATCGCCTTTATCGACGCAATCCGCTTGCGCCTGTCGGGGTTCTTCGACGGGAACTTCCGCCGCAGCGCCTCGTAGTCTATCTTAACGTTCTTCATTCCATCGTCAAAACCGGCGAACCATCCACCCCCGGGCAATCAGTCGTCATTCGACCTGGACGCCTTCGGGCCCGGAAGCTTCAGGGATAGTCCGCCGGCAAAGTCAAAACCTCGCATCCGTCGTCCGTTATCGCGACCGTATGCTCGAAGTGCGCCGAGAGGCACCTGTCCTTCGTTACGACCGTCCACCGGTTGTCGAGGACGTCGGTCTTCTCGCCCGCCTTCGTCATCGTGATCATGGGCTCAATTGCTATCGTCATCCCCGGGCGGAGCACGAAGCCCTTGCCGGGCTTGCCGTAGTTGGGCACGTCCGGCTTCTCGTGCACCGTCCGCCCGACGCCGTGGCCGATCCAGTCGCGCACGACGCCGAAGCCCGCGCCAAGGGCGACCTTCTCGATCGCCGCGCCGACGTCGCCGAGATGCACGCCAGGGCCCGCGGCGGCAATACCCGCCGCAAGGCACTTCTTCGTAGTCTCGACGAGCCTCAGCACCTCTGGGTCGACGACGCAGAGGGGCACGGTGCGCGAAGTGTCGCTGTTGAAGCCATGCGCCAGCACGCCAAT
>JAEEHL010000068.1 GCA_016280825.1 Verrucomicrobiota bacterium | reverse complement strand
TCAAGATGCCGAAGGACTTCGAGTGCTGGTCGCCGGAGAACCCGAAGCTCTACCACTTCACGGCGAAGTACGGGAAGGACGTCGTGAATGGCTATTTCGGCATGCGCAAGATCGAGAAGCGCAGGGACGAACACGGGTATCTCCGCTTCTTCCTCAACAACAAGCCGTACTTCATGATCGGCACGCTCGATCAGGGATGGTGGCCCGATGGACTTCTCACGCCGCCAAGCGAAGAGGCGATGGAGTACGACGTCAAGGTGCTCAAGGACTGCGGCTTCAACATGCTCCGCAAGCACATCAAGGTAGAGCCGCAGCAGTACTACGCGATGTGCGACAGGCTCGGCATACTCGTTATACAGGACCTGCCAAGCGGAACCGGTAGCTGGAAGGATCCGATCAAGGCCGACACTGTCAAGCGCTATTGGCTTCAGCGCCAGGAGATGAAGGAGATGATGGACGACCTCCAGCCGTTCGCGTCGATCGTGATGTGGAATCCATACAACGAGGGCTGGAGCCAGCCCGGCGAATTCCTCACCCACTCGATGCTTGACTTCACTAGGCGGCACGATCAGACGCGCCTCGTCAACGGTCCGAGCGGGTGCTGGGACTGGGAAGGCGGGCACCTCCTGCCCGAAGGCTGGGAATGGGAGAAGCGCGTCCTGACGCAGCACAGGCCCGATGGAGTCTGCGAGGCGGCGGACACGGTGGACATGCATCTCTACCGAGGCCCGACGATGTTTGCCGTGGGCGACAGGCGCATCTCCTTCCTCGGGGAGTTCGGCGGGCTCGGACATCCAGTGTCCGGCCATCTCTGGAAGGAGCAGAAGGGCGACAAGGGCAACTGGGGATACGGCGGCATCGAGGACACGAAGACGCGCGAGGGGCTGGAGAAGACATATCTTGGCCTTATGGACAAGCTCGGGCAGTTCGCCGAGTGGGGGCTTGGAGGCAGCGTATACACGCAGACGACCGACGTGGAGATAGAGATCAACGGACTCCTTACATACGACCGGAAGGTTCTGAAGTTCAACCCCGAGGTGCTGAAGAAGGCTCATGCCGAGGTGGTGCGCCGCGCGCTCGAGGCGCCGCGCACAGGGCTTCTGCACCTCAGCCATGTCCACCGCGGCGGCGGAAAGCTGGAGCGTCCCGACAATACGCTCGACACGTTCACGTGGTGCTGGGAGAACGGCTCGGCGCTCGAATGCGACTGCCGCAAGACGAAGGACGGAGTCGGCATAATGCTGCACGACGACAACCTGAAGCGCACGGGGCGCGGCATATCCGCCGCGCTCGCCGCGAAGTCGGTTTCGAAGGAACTCACGTGGGACGAGATAAAGGACGTCGATGTAGGCAGCTATCTCGACCCGAAGTTCGCTCACCACCGCATCCCGACGATCGAGGCGACGTTTGCCGCGATGAAGGGGCATCCTACGTATCTCTGCTTCGTAGACGAGAAGGGCGCGGGTCCGGAGTACATCGCGGCGAAGGCGCGCGAGGCGGGCGTTCTTGACCAGGTCTACTACACCGGACAGGATTATCAGAAGGCGATTGACTGGAACAAGGCTACGAACGGCGGCAAGACGCTGATCTGGATAGGCACCTGGCCGAAGCCCAAGCACACGCTGGAGGACATCGCCCGCTTCGAGTCGCACTTCGAGAAGAAGATGGACGAAATGCGTGCCAACCACTTCAAGGGAGTGTCGGCCGTCTCGCTCCACACCTACTACGACCCGAAGGCGGACGAGCCGTTTGTTCCGCGCGCATCGTATCTTAGAAAGATCATCGCGGAGTTCCATGCCAACGGAATACCCGTCTGCTCGATTCCATTCGAGGGCGGAGAGACAGAGGAAGTCTACTTCAAGCTGCACGAACTTGGCTGCGACGGATTCTCCACCGACTATCCGAGCGTGATGTTCTCGGTCATACGCAAACTCAAGGATCGGAAATGGGAGGCTTCCGCTGATCGTCATGGTCGCGACCGCTGCCGTCGGCGCGGCGCTTTTCACCTGTCTCTGGTGCGTCCGCGCCGATGCCTACGGAAAGGCTGAAGGATGATGAACAATGAGACCATTGCGGTGCTGGCCGCTTTGCTTGCGGGGGCTATACGTCTTTCGTCCGAGGTTCCAGGATACGCAACGCTGGTCGCGCGCCGTGGGGGCTCGCCCAGGTGGAATTGAAATCAATTTTTCGGCTTTGTCGCAATTTTGCGCTCACTTATGCTATAATATAAGGCATGAGAACAACCGCAACACATTTCCGCAGATGAAAGCGCGCAAGGCAATAGTGCTGGCCGCGGGCTTTGGCACGCGTCTAAGGCCCTTTACATGCGCCGTTCCTAAGCCGCTTCTGCCGGTGTGGGGCGAGCCGATGCTCGCGCGCATAGTCGCGCTTCTCAGGGCGAACGGCGTCGACGACATTGTAGTGAACTGCCACTATCTTCATGAGCAGGTGGAGTCTTGGTGCGCGGCGAACGGCTGCAGCGTCTCGTATGAGCCGGAGATACTCGGCACAGGCGGCGTCCTCAATCCGCTGCGCGACTTGATCGCGGGCGAGCCGTTCTATCTCGTCAACGGCGACATCGTGGTGGAGGGAATCGAGAGCCTTGAGGGGCTGGGCAGGTTCGGCGCCGTTCAGGGCGTTGGCGATGTGATTGCCAACTGCCTGGTGACGGAGGCGGGTCCGCGCACGAT
>JAEEHL010000008.1 GCA_016280825.1 Verrucomicrobiota bacterium | reverse complement strand
CTCGCCCAAAGAAACAAGGGAGCACGGTTGCCTCAAACGTGACCGCACGTTCGGAAGGCAGGGTAGGCTTGGACGGCAAGAAGGCGACTTGGGTTCAACTGCGATTTTTAGGCTAAAGGCTTTCGTTCACGCACCTTGAGCGGACGGGCCAGGGGTATGCGCCGAGAGAAAGAAGCGCCTCGCCTGCGAGAAAGAGAGACCCGCACACAAGAACCTCTCGCCCTGTATCCCGCGCTCTCGAAATCGCCTCGGCAAGCGAGTTGCGCGGAACGGCGTCGATACCCGCCTCGCGCATGAGCTCTGCAGTGTCTCTCGCCTCCATCGAGCGCGGATTGTCTATCCTTACGGCAAAGCTACGGTCTGCGATTGGCGCGAGAATCTTTAGGACGCTCGCTACGTCCTTGTCGGCGCAGAATCCAGCGACGAGCGCATAGGGGCCTGTCCCCGCAAGGGAATCGGCAAGCGCGCGGGCTGCGGGCGGGTTGTGCGCCCCGTCGACGATCACGTCGCCGACCCGCTGGAACCGCCCGGGCCACGTAACGTTCGCAAAGCCTTTAGCCGCGTCTGGCGAGAACGCCCCAAGCGTCTTAAGCGCGGCAATCGCGGTCACCGCGTTTTCGCGGTTGAACGAGCCGCCGAGCGAAAAGCCGGCCGGTATTTCCGATTCGTCGGCGATGTCGGGCGCGTAGTAGAACGGCGCGTCTTTTTCTTTCGCCGCCCTGCGCACGACGTCGATGACTTGGCTTTCGTTCCTCCCCAGGACTACGGGAACGCCGCGCCTCACTATGCCCGCCTTTTCCCCCGCAATCGCCTCAAGCGTGCTGCCGAGCCAGCTGCAGTGGTCGAGGCCGATGCGCGTTATCACGGAAAGCTCGCTTTCGCAGACGTTCGTCGCGTCGAGCCTTCCGCCAAGCCCGCACTCGAAGATTGCGCGTTCCGGGCGGATGCGCGAGCAAAGGAGAAACGCAACTGCAGTAAGCGCCTCGAAGAACGTCGTCTCGCCCTGCCCGATCGCCTTGAAGACTTCCTCTGCCGCGCGCGCGAGCATCTGCTCGTCGACGGGCGAGCCGTCGAGGAAGAACCTTTCCGAGATGTCCACGAGGTGCGGCGACGTGTAGCGGAAGACGCGCTTGAAGCCGCCGGCCCTGAATGCCGCATCGAGCGTCGCGGCGACCGCGCCCTTGCCGTTCGTCCCTGCAATGTGCACTGCCCTGAACGTGCGCTGCGGGTCGCGAAGCCGCCCGCAGAGGCGAAGCATCGGCTCCGTCCCCGGCTTCATGCCGAACGCGCGCCGCGCGGCGAGCTCGTCAAGCCATTTCACATTCCAGCCGCAACCGAAAGGACTGCGGCAATCGCATAGCCGGCGATGGCGGCCCAGAGCCAGCGGTCGGAGAGGAGCAGCTTCTCGGGCCTCTCGGCCGCGGCGTCGCCCCTGAAGGCGAGATGCGCATATCTCGCTATGCCCATGAACACGAAGACCGACGTCGCCCAGAGCCACGTAAAGCGCGCGCCCATCTGCGAGTTGAGGGTATAGACGAGGTATTCCCCGCCCGCGCCCGCGCCTGCGGCGACGATAAGCAGGCGGAGAAGCACGGGATGGTAGTGCTTCAGCACCTCGCGCGTCTCTGGCGAGTTCTCCATCTCGCACTTGCGCTTGCAGAGCGCGAGGAAGAGCGAAAGCGTGAACGTGCAGACGAGAAGCCAAGGCGATATGTAGGCCGTTATGATCGCCGCGCCCGCGATTGCCCTGAGGACGAAGCCCGCGGCGAGCGTGGCGACGTCGAGGTACGGAACGCGCTTCAGGAACGCCGTGTAGAGGCACTGCATGACGACGTAGGCGATTATCGTCGCGTAGGCCGGCGTGCGGCGCGGCGAGAACATCACGACCATCGCCGGGTAGAACGACCCGAGCGCGAAGCATACGAGCGAGACGCGGACCGCGGTGAAGCGGTGGATGAGCCCCGCCGCTATCGGGCGGTGGCGCTTCACGGGGTGCAGCCTGTCGGATTCGTAGTCGGCTACGTCGTTAAGGAGGTAGAACGCCGACGAGACGAACGAGAACGAGGCCGCCATCGCAAACGCCATCAGGAACGACTCCCACCCGCGCACGATGTCGCGCTGCGACGAGTCCGCGACGGAAAAGAACCACGCCAGCATCACTACGCCGTTCTTCGTCCACTGGTCGATGCGCAGGGCGCGCGACCAGAGCTTGAGGAAGTCGATCACTTCACTGTCCTCCACCTGATGATGCCCCACAGGGCGGAATGGTGAACGCATACGGGGTTCTCCTCGCGTTCGTAGAAGGTCCAGAACTTCGACCAGTTGCGGCGGACCTGCGGGATGTTGCGTATCGGCATGAGGGAAAGGAACTCGGTGCGCCTGACCGCGCCTTTTTCAGACGCCTCGGTTTCGCAGAACGGCCACAGGCGGAAGTAGGAGTCGTCCTTGCGGCTCGTCCAGAAGGGGAAGACCCTTGTCTCGTCGTCGTAGAGCTCGACGAGCTTCCAGCCGAAGCGCGTGACGGAGCCCGCTTTGTCGCCCTTGTCGTAGGTGTGCCAGTCTACGTGCTCGTAGAGCGGCCAGATGGAGAGGCGGCTGCGCTTCGCGTTGGACTCCCACTCGACAAACGGCCACGGGCAGCGAAGGCGCGTCTCCGGCGCAGAACTGGTCCTCTCCGCCCACGGCCTTGAATGCGTCTCGGCCCACGAGAAGAAGGGCGGCAGGAAGAGCCACTGGCTTTCGCGCTCGCGGTCAATGCGCCCGACGAGAGGCCAGACCATCCACGAACTGCCCGCGCCTGCCGTGTCGCGGTCTTCGCGGTAGCTCGCCCATGTGACTATCGGCCAGAGCACGTAGCGGTGGTCGCTCTCGCGCTGGTAGTTGACGCCGTAGAGCGGCCAAAGGCTCCACGCGCCGTCGTCGCGCCAGGAGAAGAGGGGGAAGAGCACGCTTCTCGTCGTGAGCTTGCCGTCGGGGGCGTCCCTGCGCGGCATCGTGTACTTCGTCCAGAGCGGCCAGAGCGCGAACTCGAGGTCGTGCAAGAGGAGGATGTGCGGGTGGCGGCCGTATATGGGGAAGAGCCCAGCGTACTTCTCGCCGTCGCGCGTCCTGCCGTTGAACCAGAAGGGCATCGCCTCAAACTGGTACGAATCGCCGTTCTCCTGCCAGTGCAGGAACATGAGCGCCCGCCACCAGCCGTCGTGCGCCGTGAAAAGCGGCCACATGACGTCGGTATCGCGCCCTTCGGCGGCGTAGAACGGCCGCACCGCGAGATAGTCGTCTCTTGATTCGAAGAAGGGGCCTATCTGCAGCGAGGCGAAGAGGGCGATGCTACTTAACACTCTTTCTCAGCTCCTCGAACTCGATCTTCTCGAATTCCGAAAGTCTGTCGACCTGCGACTGCACCTTGCGCAAGGTGCCCCTTGCGCGGATCTTGTCTCCCTTAAGGGACTGCACGCGCGCGAGCGTCATGAGCACCCTGAGGTCGTCGTCGCCTGCCGCGCCCTGGCTCTTCTGCGCGAGGTCGACCGCCTTCTGCGCGCACTGCTCGACCTCGGCGAGGTTCGCGTGCTTTGCGTCCAGGAGCACGGAGGCGAGCGTCTCCCACGCGATGTAGAGCGAAGGGGCGTTCTTCACGGCAAGCCGGGCGTAGTGCTCGGCCTCGGTGAGGCGGCGCTGGCGGCGCAGCACCTCGGCGAGGTCGTTCTGCGCAATGGCCACAGGGCGGGTGGCGTCGGCGCTCCTCCTCAGGAACGCCTCGGCGGAGGAGTAGTCGCCCTTCTGCAGCGCGAGCGCCCCCATCACGTAGTTGGCGAGGGGGGCCTTGCGGTTGCGCCTAAGCACCTGGCGGGCGTGCTTCTCGGCGTCGGCCGTGTCGTTCAGCGAGATGTCGAGCCCGAGCACTATGTCCTGCGTGGCGGCCACGTCGGGGCGGGACTTGGCGGCGGACACGAAGGCGTCGCGCGCCTCGCGGCGCCTCGCGGCGCCCTGCCTCATGAGGAGGAACGCCCTCGTCGTCTGCACGTAGTAGTCGAACGGGCTTCTCGCCTGCTTCTCCATCGCGGGCAGCACCACGCGCTCGAGCTCCTCCGTCAGGGCCTTCTTCTCCTTGTCGGTCTTCGCCGCGTCGCAGCGCTGCATGGTCACGGCCGCCATGAGCGACCAGGCGAGCATGTCGCCCGGCGTCGCGTCGATCACGCTCTTCAGGAGCGCATGCGCCTCGTCGAGCCTGTTCTTCATGAGGTGCACCATCGCAAGCTCAGTCTTCGCCTTCTCGCCCTGGCCGCACTTCGCCGCGCGCTCGAGGTACTCGACGGCCTTCGCGGGGTCGCCCTCGAGAAGCTCGATGCGCATCATGCCGATCAGGGCGTCGTGGTCGCGGTCGTTCCTGGAGAGCACCTCCTCGTAGAGCTTGCGCGACTTGACGACGTTCGCGTCGCTCGCGTAGAGGGCGGCCATCATGTTCATGAGGGAGGAGCGCTTGTCCGTCGGGATGAAGTCGATTGCGCGGCGGATCTGCGCGAGCGCGTCGCCTGGCCGCCCCGAGCGCGCCCAGCGGAAGCCGAGGCGGACGAATATCTCGGGGCTCCTTATGTAGCCGTAGTAGTTCGCAAGCTGCCAGAGCATGTACCGGCGGTCCTTGTCGGCGATTATCGTCTTGAACGCCTTCTCGATCTCGTTGCGCTTCTTCGCGGCCTCGGAATAGCCCGCGCGCGCCATCTCGAACTCGTTGAAGAGGGCGCAGATGTTGTCGCGGTCGATCTCGTTCCTGACAAGCTCGTACATCCGCCACGCCTCGGCGTCCTTCTTCTCGTCCTGCAGGAAGACGCCGCGGTTGTTGGCCATGAGCCCCATGTGGCGGCGCAGCGAGAGGCGCCTGTAGTCGAGCGGGTTCCTGTTGCGCCTCAGGCGGTAGCTGCCCCAGCCCTTGGGCGCGGAGAGGAGGGAGTCGATGTCCTTCCAGGCGCTCCAGTCAACGGCCTTGTCGCGGTCCGCGCCGAAGAAGAGGAGCTCCGGCACGGGCTTTATCCCGGCGGAGTACCAGATGTCGGGCGCGCCGAACACGGCGACGGACGAGGCGACCGAGGGATCTGCCGCGAACCAGTCCTGCACGAACGTGAGGACGCCGAGGGAGAGGGAGAGGAGCAGTTCCTCGTTCTTGGGACCGCCGAGCTTGGCCTCCCTGATGGCCTCGCGCAGGTTGGAGACGTAGGTCTCGTCGTCGTCGCGCTGAAGGCAGATGAGCTTCACGTCCCTGCCGAGCCGCCTTGCCGCAAGGCGCAGGTGCTCGTCGAGCGTGCCTTCGGTCACGAACCAGTTCCTCTCTCCGAGGTTCTCGACGATGCGCTCGGCCATCCTGTCGGCGAACGCGCCGGCGTTGCGGTCGAACGAGAACGCGTTGATCGCCGCCGAGATGGCGAGGACGCCAGCGAACACCGGCAGCACCGCGAGCGAGATGAGGCGGGCCGCCCTCTCCTTCGACCTGAGCTGCATGAACCAGTACGTGAAGGCGTAGCTCGCGAGGATCGACGCGAAGAAGCATGTCGCGACCGGCAGGTAGCCCGTATCGGAGAGGAGCGAGGAGGGCGAGGCGGGCGTAGCCGTGGCGATTATCGCCATGAAGAGGAGCGCGAGGTTGAAAGTCCAGAGCGTGATGCCGCCGGTGCCCCTTACCGCGCGCTTCGCGGCGAACGCCGCGAGGACGGCCGGGAACGTCGCCACCATGAATGCTGCTATCGCCCCCTGGCGCGTCCACAGCGCCGCGAGCGCGCGCCAGCCCTCCCTGAGCGAGCCCGTGAAGTCGCCCGAGGCGTTGGGCGCGAAGACGAAGAAGGAGGCGAGGAAGAACATCAGCGCGAAGAACACCGCAAGGCCCGGGTTGCCGCCCCTGCGGAGCGCAGAGGGGATGATAAGCGCCGCGAGGACGAGCGTCGCCGGGAGCGTGGCCAGGCTGTCGGCGAGCGCAAGCCCGCAGGCGATGCCCACTACAGGCGGGCAGAGCCATGCGGCGAGCGTCCTCGGGGACGTCGCGTACAGCAGCACGAGCGCGAGCGCCATGAGCATCCAGGCCGTGTCGAACATCTCGGGCGACAGGCAGCTCGCGCCGCGCATGACGGCGGGAGTGAACATGAACACCGTCGCCGCGACAAGGCCCGCGAGCCTGGACGTGGAGTCCACCCCCGCCTCGACGGCGGAGTCTTCGAGCATGGCCCGCGTGAAGCGGCAGACTATCAGGAACACAAGCGCCACGGCGACGGCCCCGCACACTGCGGAAAGGGCGTTACCGCCGCCCAGGAGCCGCGCGAAGAGCCCCATGAGCGGGTGCGGGTTCACGGAGGCCGAGTCCAGCCCGGCCCACAGCGTGATCAGCCTTGCGCTTTCGCCGGGAAAGGCATATTGCGCGACATTGAGGGAGTATATCAGGCCGGCGACGGCGCCTGCTGCGGCGGCTATTGCCCAGTCGAGCTTCTTCATGTCGTTGTCTCCGTTGGTTTTCCTTTTGCGGGGTTGCTGTCCAGAGCGGCGGATCGCCGCGGCATTACACCTTGGCGAGGGCCTGCTTCAGGTCGGCGATGAGATCCTCTGGGTCTTCGAGGCCGACGGAGAAGCGGATGAGGTCCGGCGGGATGCCGGCGGCCTTCAGTT
>JAEEHL010000067.1 GCA_016280825.1 Verrucomicrobiota bacterium | reverse complement strand
TGTGGAGGACATTCGACAGCTTGCGGGTTATGCGCGGGATCGCAAGGCCTTAAAGAAGCTCGGAATACAAGAAGCTGAAGAGCAGAGTTCGGCAGTCGTGCCTTGTGTCATCATCTATCCAGAGGTGCATGGTGGTGATGTCAAATTCGACGGGGCGCATTCGCCGATTGATCAGGTAAGGTTGGACGTTGCATCGATAGGGGAGCTCGTTGGGTTTTATCGTGTTGGTTTCCCGTTGCCAGTTCTAAGTGCATGGGTTACTGATGGACTTCGCCGTGGCGCAGGGAATTTCTATGTGTCGGGTGAGGCCGATTCATACGATCCACAGACATGTGCCGATCTTGAACGACTCGCCGTCCTCCATCTCTCTGACGATCAAGGTGCTTTGTTCGATAAGAGTTGGAGTAAAAAGGAGGCCAAGGCATGACAATATCTCCAACGAACATATTTGCTTATGGTGATAGCGGGCAATCGTTGTCGCGAATGAAGTATGATGAGTTGCATAAGGTCAGGTACAATTATGACAATGGCTGGGTGATCGGTTGTTTTAATGCCTGCGATGGTCTGTTTTGTGGTATAATACCGAAGATCGGCGGGAACGGGCTACTCTTTTTTTGTCCGAAACCGCAAACAGCAGGCTGCCTTGTCGAGAGCAACCCCAAAAATGGGTAGACTCCAGGAGTACGAGAACTTGCGCGGAGCGTGTTGATTTGCTATACTACGGGCGGATGGACTTTGGAAATCGAATGAAGGGGCAATGCCACTGATGAAAAACACGATAGCGTTCTCGCTCGCGCTTCTGGCCGCGTGCGCGGCGGCCGGCGAAATCAGGATTCTCGCGCCGGCGGACGGATCGGAAGTTCCGCTTCTTACGGATGCGCAGAAGGCGTATGTGTCGATGGACAGGCAGACCCGCCGCGAAAAGTTCGCAGACCCCGTCTTCCGCTGCAGGTCCATGGGGCTGCCTGCGGAGACCGTTCCAGGCGAGGGAAAGCCGCGCGAGGCGTATTGGCCCAAGACGGTGCGCCTTGCGTGGGAGGCGGAGGACGGCGTCGAGTACCGCGTGAAAGTGCGCGACGCCGCGAAGGGCGAGGTAGTGATTGACGAGTCCGCCAAGGGCGGCGAACTGTTCATCGACAACCTCGAGGTTGCCGCGTTGTACGAGTGGACTGTCGAGGGAGGCGGAGACATTGGGAAGGGGTCTTTCAGGACAGAGCCCATGGCGCCGCGCCTCATTCGCTTCCCCGGCGTCCCGAATGTCCGCGACTTCGGCGGCTATGTCGGCCTCGGAGGCCGCCGCTCGAAGCAGGGGATGATTCTGCGCTCGGCCGGCTTCAACGAGAACGCGCACACAGTCTACTACACCGTCGGCGAACTGCGGAAGATGGGGAAGACGGTCGAGCTCAAGGCCGCGGCGGAAGCGGCGCAGAAGCGGCTTGACCAGCTGCTTGCGTGGCAGGCCGACCCCAAGACGATGGACAGCGAGGACGCCGCGTACTACAATTGGTGCGAAGTGCACGCGGGCGAGCCCGTCGAGAAGTTCCTCTCCGCTGAGGTCGAGAAGGCCAGGAAAGCGGTCGAGTGCGGCGGCAGCCCGGAGGTGGAGAAGGGGATGACGCCCGGCAAGAGCCGCGTCGAAGGCGAAAATGCCGCGTACATCCTCGCGCGTTTCCGGATCAGGAGCGACATCGACCTTCGCGCGGATGAGGAGTGCTACGGAATGACTGGCTCGCCGCTCGGCGGTTCCGTCAACTGGCTGCACCATTCGTCTGCGGCATACTCGCATGTGCAGAACAAGTTCGGCAGGGGGGCGTTCGCGAACGTGTTCAGGGTCTTTCTCGACGAGAGGAACTACCCAATCGACTTCCACTGCACCGCCGGCCAGGACCGCACCGGCGCGGTCGCGTTCATCCTCGGCGCTCTTCTCGGCTATGACGAGGACGCGTTGTACCTCGACTGGGAGCTTACGGGCTTCTGGAACCGCAATGCAGGCTTCAACCACAAGCGGCTCTTTGATCGGCTCGTCAAGGGGTTCAGGGATAGGCATCCCGCCGACACGATATACGAGTCTGTCGAAAAGTACGTGCTCGCCCAGGGGTTTACCGAGGCGGACATCGCGAAGTTCCGCTCCATAATGCTCCCTGGCGAATGATGGTTAGAAGGGCCAGCCCCTTCTGTATAAGCTCTACATGTATATGTTCGGCTCTGCGCCGCGAAGCGCCTTTGTCAGCTTTCGGAGTTTGAGATTAGTTCGAGTTGGAGTTGGAGATTAGTTCGAGTTGGAGTTCGAGTTCGAGTTCGAGAGCGGAATTTTTTCTCCACTTCTCCTGCGCTCTCTGCTTCTCTCGGAGTAGGCGAGCGCGGCGCTGCTGACAAAACGTGTAATAAGCCGCGCCCCAGAATTACGTTTTTTGTCGGCTTGCGGCGGGCGATTTCGGGCTTTTAGCAGGGTTTATAGCGTATTTTTCACTATGGCATACTTCTTGCTACCATATTTTAAACACAGTTGGAATCAAAAACGAACATCAGGAGAGAAAACGTGAGCAAGTACATCAACAAGGTATTGAGCGAAGTCAAGGCCAAGGATCCCAACCAGCCGGAGTTCCTGCAGGCGGTGACGGAAGTCCTTTCAACCCTTGCGCCGGTCGTCGACCGCAACAGGGAATACGAGAAGAACGCCATTCTCGAGCGTCTTGTCGAGCCGGAGCGCGTCATTACCTTCCGCGTTCCGTGGGTTGACGACAAGGGCATCGTGCGCGTGAACCGCGGCTACCGCATCCAGTTCAACTCCGCCATTGGCCCATACAAGGGCGGCCTCAGGTTCGACCCCACGGTGAACCTCTCCGTGCTCAAGTTCCTCGGGTTCGAGCAGATCTTCAAGAACTCCCTTACAACCCTGCCCATGGGCGGAGCGAAGGGCGGCGCCGACTTCAACCCGAAAGTGAGCCCCCACACGCCCGGGAAGCGCTGCAGCGACATGGAGGTCATGCGCTTCTGCCAGAGCTTCATGACGGAGCTTTTCCGCCATGTCGGGCCGGATACCGACGTTCCCGCCGGCGACATGAACGTGGGCGGCCGCGAAATCGGCTACCTCTTCGGCCAGTACAGGAAGATCCGCAACGAGTGGACGGGCGTCCTCACCGGCAAGGGCCTTTCGTTCGGCGGCTCCCTCATGCGCCCCGAGGCGACCGGCTTCGGCGCTGTCTACTTCGCGGCGAACATGCTCGAGACGAAGAAGGACTCGCTCGAGGGCAAGGTCTGCGCGGTCTCCGGCTCCGGCAACGTCGCGTCGTACGCGGCGAAGAAGCTCATCTCGCTCGGCGCGAAGGTGGTGACGCTTTCCGACCGCTCCGGCGCGATCTACGCGAAGGACGGCCTTTCCGACGCGGCGGTCAACGAGATCATCGACCTCAAGACGGTCAAGCGCGGCGAGCTTTCGGAGTTCGCGAAGAAGATGAAGGGCGTCAAGTTCTTCGCCAAGGCGAAATCGTGGCAGCTCGCCGACAAGGTCGACTGCGCGTTCCCGTGCGCCCGCCAGAACGAGCTCGACGGAAAGGACGCCGCCTACCTCGTCAAGCACGGCTGCAAGCTCGTGGCGGAAGGCGCGAACATGCCCTCTACGCCAGACGCGGTCGACGCGTTTCTCAAGGCGAAGGTGCTCTTCGCCCCGGGCAAGGCGGCGAACGCGGGCGGCGTCGCGACGTCCGGGCTTGAGATGTCGCAGAACTCCGAGCGCTTCAGCTGGTCTGCCGAGGCGGTGGACGGGAAGCTGCGCGAGATCATGAAGAACATCCACGACAATGCCTACGCGGCCGCGGCGAAATACGGCCACAAGGGCAACTACGTCATGGGCGCGAACATCGCGGGCTTCACGAAGGTCGCCGACGCGATGCTCGCCCAGGGGATATGATCGGGTAGCCCCGCACGGTAATTCCCCTGATCTGATCTGCATGGCCAGGCTGCCAGGCGGTGTGCATTCCCGCACCGTCCTGGCGTTGCCGTTGCCCGCCCCCTTGACTTCGAGGGTGATTTTTAGGATAATACGCACTTGGTCTTATGGTGTGAATTTCGAGGGAGGACGAAAATGGAAGAGAAGGTTTCCGCAGGCGTTTCGCAGCGCGTCGATTCGATTGACGTGCTGCGCGGCTTCGACATGTTCTTCATAACCGGCGGCGCGCTGTTCATCGCAGGGCTCTGCAAGTGGTGCGGCGGCTGCGGATGGCTCTCCTCGCAGATGCAGCACGTGCGCTGGGAGGGGCTTGCGCACCACGACACGATCTTCCCGCTCTTCCTCTTCCTCGCAGGCGTGAGCTGGCCATTCTCGCTTGCCTCGCAGCTTGCGAAGGGGCGCTCATCCCTGCAGATACACCTGAAGCTCCTGAAGCGCGTCGCGCTCCTCTTCGCGTTCGGGCTTTCGTTCGGCGGCATCATGTCGTTCAGGGCGGACTTCCGCCTGATGAGCGTACTGGGCTTCATCGGCATCTCCTGGGGAATCGCCGCGCTCCTCCACATGCACGTGAAGAGCGCCGTGAAGCGCATCGCCATAGCCGGCGCGCTGCTTGTCGGCTACTGGGCGCTTCTGCGCTTCTTCCACGCGCCGGACGCGCCGGCGAACCTTCTCTCCGGACCGCTCGGCTCGTATGCGGTCGAGACGAACATCGTGACGTGGTTCGACCGCGTCGTCTACCCGAACCACCTCATGGTGAAGGTCGGCAAGGGCTTCCTCTACGAGCCGGAGTCGATCTTCTCGGTGACGAACGGCGCGGCGCTCGCGCTCCTCGGCACGCTCGCCGGCACCATTTTGAGGAACGCCGCGCTCTCGCCTTCGCGCAAGGCACTCTCGCTCTTCGGCTGCTCGGCGCTCATGCTCGCCCTCGACGCCGTGTTCGTCTTCCTTCTCGGCGACGTCGTCGTGAAGGCGCTCTGGACGACGTCGTTCGTCCTCTCCGCCGCCGCGTATTCGTTCTTCATGCTCGGCGCCTTCTACTTTATCGTCGACGTGAAGGGCTGGAGAGGCTGGGGCGTGTGCTTCCGCTGCGTCGGCAGGAACTCCATACTCGTCTACCTCATGAACATGACGGGCGTCACGGGCTCCGTGAACAACTGGCTCTTCAGGGGCGTGAAGGCGACGCCGGGCTTCTGCCAGGACGCGCTCTGCCATCTTACGTTCTTCTTCGTCGCGTGGGCGATACTGAAGTACCTCGACTCGAAGAAGGTCTATCTCAAGGTCTGACGCAATGATTACCCTCGCAGCTGGAATCGCCTTCGGGCTTGGAACGTTCGCGCTCTCGCACTTTGCCGGCGACGTCGGCATCGGGTGGAGCATAACCTGGGGAATCCTGGGCTTCGGCATCTTCCAGGCCGTCGTCGGCCTCATGATGCAGAAGCGCATAAAGCGCGACATGGAAAGGGTGCAGCAGGTCGTCCTCGACGGCCAGAAACGCCTGCAGGCGAAGATGCAGCGCTGGCAGGTGCGCCCGCCAGGGTCGATCAAGGCGGCGCAGAAGGAGATGTTCGAGGACACCAAGGTGTTCGTCAAGGCGGCGCTCAAGGAGACGGAGTCGCTTTCGAAGTACAGGCACTTCGTGCCCTTCATCGAGCGCCAGCAGGCCACGGCGCAGCTGCAGCTCAACTGGATGATAAAGGACTTCAAGGCCGTCGACGCCCTCATGCCGAAGGCGCTCTTCCTCGACCCGACGACGAACGCGATGAAGATGGCGCGCATGTACATGCAGGGGCGGCCGATGGACGAGATCGGCAAGGTCTACCGCAAGGCCGTCCGCCGCCTTCGCTACAACCAGAACGTCCTCCTCGCGGGCGCGTGGAGCTGGATGCTCGTGCAGAAGGGCGACATCGACGGCGCGTTCAAGGCGCTTTCCGAGGCGCTCAAGTCGAGCGACGACAAGACGCTCAAGGCGAACCACGAGCAGCTGATGAACAACAGGCCGGGGCACTTCTCGAACTCCGGCATCGGCGACCAGTGGTATTCGCTCTATCTCGAGGAACCGCGCATGCGCACGCAGCGCCAGCACATGGTGTACCGCTGACATGGAAGTGCGCAAGGCGATAGTTCTGGCGGCCGGCCACGGCACGAGGCTGAGGCCCTTTACGTGCGCGACGCCGAAGCCGCTCATGCCGGTATGGGGAGTCCCCATGATAGGGCGCGTCGTGGAGACGCTTCGCTCGTGGGGCGTCGACGACTTCGCGTTCAACACCCACTGCCACCAGGAGCAGGTACGCCGCTGGACCGACGACTTCCGCCGCGAATGCGAGAAGTCGGGCCGCAGGGCGAAGGTGACGGTAAGCTACGAGCCGGAGATACTCGGCACCGGCGGTGCGCTCAACCCGCTCCGCGAATGGATCGACGGCGAGCCCTTCTATCTCGTCAACGGCGATATCGTCTTCGAGAACGCGGCGAATCCCGCGCTCGCGCCAGGCTTCGACTCGCCTTCCGTCATAGCCTCCGCGCTTGTGACGGAAGAGGGGCCGCAGACGATCGAGGTAGAGCCCGAGTCGCGCTTCGTCACCAACTGGCGCAGCCAGGACGCGGGCGCCCCCGGCACGTTCACCTACTGCGGAATTTCGTGCCTGAAGCCCGAGATACTCGACTTCGTGGAGCCGGAGGGGTTTTCGTCGATCGTCGCCGCGTTCGAGAAGGCGATGCTCAAGGGCAAGTTCGTGAAGGCCGCGCCGTCCGACGGTATTCTCTGGGCGGACGCCGGGACGATCAAGAGCTATGTCGCGCTCAACTCGTCCGACGACGACAACGCCTTTGCGGACTTCCCGCAGGTGAAGGCGGCGCTTGAGGCGGCGGGGCGCGCCGGGCGCAAGGTCGAGTTCATGGGCTCGCGCGGCTCGGAGAGGGTCTTCTTCAGGTGCGACGACGCGGTTGTCGTCCTGTACGACGACGGCAACCGCAACGAGAACGGCCTCTACGCAGGGCACGCGAGGTGGCTCAGGTCGAAGGGGGTGGGCGTGCCCGGCGTCCTCGCCGATCTCCCGGCAATGAAGACGCTTGCCATCGAGTTCGCGGGCACGGAGCGCAGGATGTCGCGCGAAGACTACATTGCGGTAGTGAGGGAGCTTGCGAAGTTCAACAACCTCGGCCTCGACCCGGAGGTCGAGACGCTGGGGCTTCTGCCCGGCTTCGACGACGAGACGTGGCGCTGGGAGCGCGGGCTCTTCGCCAAGTTCTGCCTCGCGGGGAAGTTCGGCATGGAGATGCCGGATGCCGTCCGCGCGGAGCTTGAGGAGGCCGCGGCGCGGCTCGAGCGCGAGCCAAAGGTCCTCGTGCACCGCGACTTCCAGTCGTCTAACATCCTCTGGCGCGGCGAGAGCCCCGTCATGATCGACTTCCAGGGGATGCGCCTCGGGCCGGCCGCGTACGACCTTGCCTCGCTCGTCTTCGACCCGTATGTCGAGATGGCCCCTGCGCTCAGGGAGGAGCTCGCCGGCGAATACGCGAAGGCGGCGGGGCGGCCCGACATCGCGGGCGTCCTCCCCGTCGCGGCGACGCAGAGGCTTGTGCAGTGCCTCGGGGCGTTCGGCAGGCTCGAGAAGGTAGGCCAGCCGCAGTTCGCGAAGTTCCTCGCGCCCGCCCTCGACAACCTCGCGGCCGCTGCGCGCGAGGCGGGCTTCCATGCGGTGGAGGCGCTTGCGGAGGATCTTCATTCAAGGTGCCACGGCCATTCGTGCGGCTGCGGAAAGGAAGGCCATGTCTGACGCGGTAACGTCGTTTTTGAGGCGCGTGAAGGCGAAGGGCCGCCGCCGCGCGGGCACCGTGCGCATAACGGCGCTCGGCCGCCAGCGCGTGTTCCGCGCGTACGACCTCGGCGAGGACACAGTCATAGTCGAGGACGCGATACGGAACTTCCTCTCGGAGAGGCCGAGCGTGCTCATAGCGCAGAAGGGCGCGCTGAGGCGCGGCTCGCGCGGCTTCGTGATGACCGTCGCAAGCGGCAACCACTCAGTCTCGGCGTTCCCGCTTCTCGACGGCAGGTTCTGGAAGCTCTCGTCGCTGCCGCCGAAGAGGCGCGGCGCGGTGCTGAGCGAGGAGATCGTCTGCGCGAACGTCGTCGGCGGCAGGATAGAGCTTTCGCAGCGCGACGTCCCGACGCCGCGCCTCGTGAAGGTGGATTCGTGGCTTCTCGAGAAGGGGCTTTTCCCGCTGGACGCCGTCGTCCTCATCGAGCGCAACATGCAGACGCTCGAGCACTACCGCTCGCTCGGCCAGGACTGGCGCGTGAAGCCGCTGGCGTGGACGGAGAAGGAGATGCGCGTCGCCCTTGCCGCGTCGCGCCGCCGCATAGCCTCGTCTATCACCTACTACCACTCCGTGCGCGGCATACACTTCCTCTCGTATTCCGACTTCAGGGCGTTCGCCGACCTCGCCTGCACCGACCTCGAAGCGTTCATAGCGGCGCTGCACGAGCTTGTCGGCATCTTCGAGGGCAACAGCGTCTCGCTCATGCGCCTCCACCGCCATCGCGGCCACCACGAGGTCGAGCTTTTCGGCCTGCAGAGGGGGGCCTCGGCGGAGAGCGTCGTGCCGCGCCTCGAAAGCCTCGCCGAGGACATCGCGCTCGGCCGCGCAAGCCAGCTTTCCATAGTGCAGAGGATCAACGAGATATGCGGGCTCTTCGAGCACCTTCTCTCCCGCCCCGAGCTTGCAGACGACACTTCGCGCGTCTTCACGGAGATGATGTACATGTACATCACGGGCGAAGTCTACGCCGTCGTGGGCGACGTCTGCACGCCCGCCTTCGACGACAGGCGCACGGCATTGCCGGGGGCGACGTTCGCGGGCGACAGGATACTCTTCCACCCGGGCGCCGACGCGCGCACGAGGATGCTCATGGAGAACCTGAAGGACCTCCTCTCCAAGGACGAGCGCGTCGAGTACGCGAACGTCTACGAGCTCAGGGGCGAAAACGAATACGCCGCGATCGGCAAGGGCAGCACGCGCGAGATCGCGTACAAGACGAACCGCCGCCCGCTCGAGCGCGCACTCGTCGAGAAGGCGCTCGCCCACGCGACCAGGGGCTACGCGGGCTACATGCTTTCGCGCGTCGAGGGCTTCAAGGCGCTCGGCGTCGCGCTCGGCACATACCGCATACTGCGCCGCCCCTCGGGGCAGTCGGGCAGGCTAGTGGACTTCTACATCCGCAGCAGGTGCGAGGGGGAGCCGCTTGACGCGATACCCGCCTACCACTTCTGCCGCATAGACGACTCCGACAGCGAGGACGAGGCGGTGGTGGTCGAGCTTGCGCAGCTCATGGGCGACGCAGCCGCGCAGAACATGGCGATGAAGAAGTTCGACCCGGCTACGGGAAGCCCCATCTTCGGCGTCGGCAAGGAGATCTACGAGTTCGCCTACGACATATCGCGCCGCCGCAGGATGCCGCGCAGCGTGTCGATCTGCTCGATACGCGGCAGCCTCGGCTGGAAGGACCTCTCCCGCACCGACGCCAACTTCGCCGCGCTCTGCTCGTTCTACCTGCGGCACTACGCGAAGGCGCTTTCCGCCTTCGCCGCCGACCACACCGTGCCAATGGAGACGCTTGCGGACCGCTTTCTCGCGGGGTTTGCCGCGCGCACCGAGGCTATGGAGTGGCGCAGGGCCGTGATGCGCGACAAGTTCATGGAGTTCCGCCCGGGACTCCCGGAGATGTACGGCTTCGACGCAAAGTGGCGCTTCGCGATGTGGGCGCTCGAAAGGCAGAAGGCGGAGCTTGCCCAGATTTCAGGGTTGTTCAGGAGCCTATTGGCCCGAAAGGCGCAATGATGAAGACATACGGGATAATCCCAAGCAGGTTCGGTTCGAGCAGGTTCCCCGGCAAGCCCCTCGCCATGCTCGCGGGCAAGCCGCTCGTCGCGTGGGTCGTGGAGGCGGTGAAGAAGGCGAAGTCGCTTGACGAGGTGATTGTCGCGACTGACGACGCGAGGATAGCCGATGCCGTCGCGAAATACGGCGGCCGCGCCGTCATGACGCCGTCGGAGCTCCCGAGCGGCACCGACCGCATCGCCTGCGCGGCAGGGGACTTTGCCGACGACGACATCCTCGTGAACATCCAGGGCGACGAGCCGCTCATCGACCCCGCGCTTGTGGACGCGCTCGCGACGAAGCTCAAGGGCGAGCCGCGCTGGGACATGGCCACGGCGGTAACCCCGATAAAGTCGGCGGCCGACCTTGCCGCGAAGAGCGTCGTCAAGGTCGTCATCGACCGCTTCGGCGGCGCGCTCTACTTCTCGCGCGCCCAGATCCCGTGCGACCGCGACCACGAGGCCGACCTCGCCTCCGGCCTGTACGTGAGGCATCTCGGCATATACGCCTACAGGGGCGGCTTCCTCAGGCGCTTCGTGGCCGAGAGGCCGTGCAGGCTTGAGCAGACGGAGAAGCTCGAGCAGCTCAGGGCCCTCTGGATGGGCGCGAAGATAGCCGTCGTAGAGACGGTAGACGAGGGCGTGGGCGTGGATACGCCGGAGGACGCTGAACGTGTTGCGGCAATTCTCGCGTCAAGGCGGTAGGGGCGCGCGTTTCGCCGTCTTCTCCCGCGCAGTTGTCGACACCCTGCCGATACTGATGGGGTATTCGACGATGGGGTTCGCGGCGGGCGTCCTCATGTCGGTCGAAAGCGGCGCCCCGTTCGCGCCGCTCTGGGCGGGCCTCAGCGCATTTGCCTTCGTCTCGGGCACTCTCTCGTTTGCGATCGTCCCCGCGCTCGCGTCGTCGGAGAGCCTCGTCCACATAGCGGTACTTGCGCTCTGCGTGAACTTCAGGTACGCCTTCTACGGCTTCTCGATGATCGGCAGGTGGAAGAACATCCCGCTTCTGCAGAAGCTCTTCCTCGTCCATTCACTTGCCGACGAGATATACGCGCTTGACGTCGCCTGCGCCGTCGAGGACCCCGCGATGAACCGCTTCTACTGCCTCTGCAACCACGCCTTGAGCGTCATGTACTGGGTCTGCGGCACGACGCTCGGCGCAGTCGCGGGCGCGGCGCTCCCGATACCCTCGAAGGGCATCGAGTTCGCGATGGTCGCGCTCTTTCTCGTGATATTCACAGACCAGATGAGGGACGCATGGAAGAAAAGGTGATATACATGTTATCCGCCGTGGCGGTCGGCTGGGCCGTCACGTTCGCTTTGAGGGCGCTGCCGTTTGCGCTTTTCGCCGGGCGCGGGCGCAACCCGCCGCAGGGAGTGGAGCGCTTCGGCAAGGTCGTGTCGCCCGTCGTCATCGCGGGGCTCGTCGTCTATTCGTATTCGACTCTTGACGCCGGCGGCGGGCCGGCGTGGCTTACGCCCTGGCCCTATCTTGCCGGTGCGCTCACCGTCGCGCTCCAGCTGGCGTTCCGCAATTCGCTCGCAAGCATAGTGGCGGGCACGGCGCTCTACATGTCGCTTCTCTCGTTCTCCGGCTGCTCGTCGCTGCCCGACTCGATCGAGCTTGACTCGCGCCATCCCGTGCTCAGCATTTCGGGGAGCTCCGTCAAGTTCGCCGACCGCCTCGTGTCGTTCAACAAGGTGCCGCGCCTCCTGAAGAGCTACGACGTGCCGTACGACCGACCGATACACATCCTTGCGGAGGGCGACCTCCACGACCTGCGCCCCGCGCGCCAGCTCATGGCCGTTCTCTGCAAGGCCGGCTACACGCGCCCCGTCCTCGTGAGGGAGCGCCACACCGAGTCAATGACGGTCGAGCGCGACGCGCATGAGCGCGGCATGCGCGGCAGCCCGATGGCCCCTCCCCCTCCAGAACGCAGGCGATGAACGGCCGCGGGCGGTTTTTATTTGACTTTCATGGGGTGCTGTGATAAACTTCTTCAAATACAAGACTACATAGGACAAGGAGACATAAAATGACAGCAGCAATCGTTCTCGCCGCCGCGATGATGACGAAATGGGGGGCCGAAGTCACCGAGGCCAACGCCTGGACGCTCTATCCGCGCCCGCAGATGGTCCGCGAGAACTGGACGAACCTGAACGGCCTCTGGGAATATTCGATTCTCACGAATGACTACTCCTCCTTCGACGTCGAGACGACGGGCAAGATACTCGTTCCCTTCTGCTTCGAGTCGCCGCTCTCGGGCGTGGAGCGCATCGTGAACACCAACGACACGATGCTCTACCGGCGCACGTTCAGCTGCCGCCGCGAGAAGGGCAGGCGGACGCTCCTCAACTTCGAGGCCGTCGACTGGCGCGCGCACGTCTTCGTGAACGGCGTCGAGGCCGGGCTTCCACACGAGGGCGGCAACCTCCCGTTCTCCTACGACATAACTGACCTCGTGAAGGACGGCGAGAACAAGCTCGAGGTCTATGTGTGGGACCCGACCCATACGTTCATCAACGCCGGCGGCAAGCAGAGCGACGTGAGCAAGGGCTGCTTCTACACGCGCGTCTCCGGCATCTGGCAGACTGTCTGGCTCGAAAGCGTGCCCGAGACGTACATCGAGGACTTCGCCGTAACGCCCGACATAGACAAGGGCGAGGCGCGCCTCTCCTTCAGCGTGAAGGGCGAGGGCGGCGAAGTCGAGGTCGAGGTGTTCGACGGCGAGGATCCAGCCGCGAAGAAGGTCGCCTCCGGGCGCGTGCGCGGCGGCTCTGTGCTGGCGCTCGCGATTCCCGCTCCGGTGAGGCTCTGGTCGCCAGAGTCTCCGAACCTCTATTCCTTCAAGGCGCGCATCGGCGCCGACGAAGTCAGGGGCTACTTCGGGATGCGCAAGTTCTCGAAGGCGAAGGACCTGAAGGGGCGCTGGCGCTTCATGCTCAACAACAAGCCGTTCTTCCCGTATGGCACGCTCGACCAGGGCTGGTGGCCCGACGGGCTCCTCACGCCGCCTTCCGAGGAGGCGATGGCGTTCGACATCAAGACCCTGAAGGACTGCGGGTTCAACATGATGCGCAAGCACATCAAGGTCGAGCCGCGCCGCTACTATGCGCTCTGCGACAGGCTCGGGATCGTCGTCTTCCAGGACGCGCCCTCGCCCGCAGGCGCGGGCAACATCTTCTCGTTCCAGAAGAACCTCCAGCGCTACGGGATGTTCCGCCGCGAGTGGAAGGAGGAGATGGACCACCTCATGAAGGTCCCCTCGATCTGCGTGTGGATTCCGTACAACGAGGGCTGGGGCCAGCCTGACGCGCGGCTCACGGCGGCGACGCTGCGCTGGACGAAGGCGTACGACCCGACGCGCCTCGTGGACGGGCCGAGCGGCTGGTTCGACTTCGAGGGCGGCGACCCGGGCAAGCGCTTCCGCGCGGCGTTTTCGCGCGAGGCGGAGGACCCGAGCTGCGACATCGTCGACCACCACGTCTACCGCGGGCCCGGCCAGAGCGCCAACCGCAGGAACCGCATTTCGCTCCTTGGCGAATTCGGCGGCCTCGGCCATCCCGTCGAGGGGCACCTCTGGGCCAACAAGGCGAGCTGGGGCTACGGCGGCGTCGCCGACACCTCCACGCCCGAGGGCCTTATGAAAGTGTACGAGGGGCTTCTGAAGAAGCTCGAGCCCATGGTGGACGACGGCCTTGCCGGCGCCATCTACACGCAGACGACTGACGTCGAGCAGGAGATAAACGGCATCCTGACCTATGACCGCAAGGTGCTCAAGTTCGACGCGAAGAAGCTTAAGGAGCTCCACGACGCGCTCGTCGCGCGCGGCGAGTCCTTCGAGGCCGCGCCCGACTGCGTCCTACTAGACCTCTAGACCCGAGCCCCGAGCTCCTAAAAATATGATATAATACCAGTCATGAAATACGACAGGAACAATGCACTCCTTGAGTGTGAAATACCCGGGCTTGAGCGCAAGTCCGGCAAGGTGCGCGACGTCTTTGACCTCGGCGACAGGCTTCTCATGGTCGTCACCGACAGGATAAGCGCGTTCGACGTGATACTCCCGACCGGCGTGCCGGACAAGGGCAAGGTGCTGAACCAGCTCTCGCTCTTCTGGTTCGGCTTCCTCGGGGTCAGGAACCACCTCGTGACGGCCAACGCCGACGAGTACCCGGCGGAACTCAAGCCCTACGCCGACGACCTTCGCGGGCGCTCGATGCTCGTGAAGAAGGTGAAGATGATCGACGTGGAGTGCATTGCGCGCGGCTACCTCACCGGTTCCGGCTGGAAGGAATACCAGAAGTCTGGCACGGTGAACGGCATGAAGCTCCGCCCCGGCTACGAGAACGCCTCCAAGCTCGACGAAGTCCTCTTCACGCCCACCACCAAGGCCGCGATAGGCGACCACGACGAGGCGATTGACTTCGCCGCCACCGAGCGGCTCGTCGGCGCCGAGACCGCGCGCGAGCTGCGCGAGGCGACGGTCGGCCTCTATTCCAAGGCGGCCGACTACGCGCGCGAGCGCGGCATCATCATCGCCGACACGAAGTTCGAGTTCGGGCGCGACGAGGGAGGCTCGCTCATCCTCGCCGACGAGGTGCTTACGCCGGATTCGTCGCGCTTCTGGCCCGTCGCGAGCTACGCCGTCGGCTCGAACCCGCCCAGCCTCGACAAGCAGTTCGTGCGCGACTGGCTAGACTCCGTCAACTTCAACCACCAGCCGCCGGGGCCGGAGCTTCCGGCGGACGTGATATCGCGCACGCGCGAGATATACCGCAAGGCATACAGGGACCTCGCGGGAAAGGAGCTGGACTGACATGGGCATAATGGACCAGGTGAAGCAGGCCATGCAGATGCGCAGCGAGGCAAAGCGCGTCGAGGCCGAGGTGAAGAAGATATCCGTGCCGTACTCGAACGGCGGCATCACCGTCGTCGCCAAGGGCGACATGACGATCGAGAGCATATCCATCTCGCAGGAGACGTACGACGAAGTCGCCTCCGGCAAGCGCTCGCACTTCGAGACGATGCTCTTCAACGTCGTGAACGGGGCGCTGAAGCGCGCCAAGGACGAAACCCAGCGGCGCATGATGGAGCTTATGCGCCAGGGCGGCGGCGCGGGACTCTTCGGCAAGTGATGCTCGGCCCGATCGCAGAGCTGGAGAAGTGCCTCTCCAGGCTGCCGGGCTTTGGCAGGAAGAGCGCGGTCCGTGCCGCGCTCTCGCTCGTCCGCGAGCCGGAGCGCCTCCTGAGGCCGCTCTCCGCCGCACTTGCAGCCGCCGAGAGGGAGGTGCGCCTGTGCTCGCGCTGCGGCGCGTTCACGGTGGCCGGGGCCGATCCGTGCGCCACCTGCTGCGACGCCTCCCGCGACGCGGGCGTCGTATGCGTCGTCGAGGAACCCGCCGACATTGTCTCCATCGAGTCGTCCGGCGCGTTTCGCGGCAGATACCACTGCCTCGGCGGGAAGATCTCGACAATGCACCGCATCGGCCCCGAGAAGCTGCGCATCGCCGAGCTTGCCGACCGCACGGTGAAGGAGGGCTTTTCGGAGGTGCTTCTTGCGCTCTCTACCGACATGGACGGCGACGCGACGGCCGGGTACGTTGCGGAAGTGCTGAAGGGCACCGGGGCGAAGGTCACGCGCCTTGCCTTTGGGCTCCCCGCCGACTCCGGCATAGCGTACAGCGACCCCCTGACGCTCAGGCGCGCCGTCGCGGGCAGAATGGGCGTGTAAAGGCGCGTTGGGCAAGGGCGCGGCGGCCACGGCAATTTCATCGCCGCCGTTGCGAAAGGGCCGTGTTTTTGATATACTACGCGGTAATATGAATCTCTTTAAATTTCTGTTTGGTACGAAGAACGAAAGGGAGCTTAAAAGGCTCTGGCCGATCGTTCGGAAGATAAACAAGCTAGAGGAAGGTTTTCAGGCCGAAAACCTTTCAGCGGACGATTTTCCCAGGAAGACCCAGGAGTTCCGCGACCGCGTCGCGGCGGGCGAATCCCTTGACGACATCCTGCCCGAGGCGTACGCGCTCGTGAAGAACGCCTGCCGCAAGCTTGTCGGCACGAAGGAGGAAGTCTGCGGCCACGAGCTCGAGTGGAACATGGTGCCGTTCGACGTGCAGCTTCTGGGCGGCATAGTCCTGCACCAGGGCAAGATCGCGGAGATGCAGACGGGCGAAGGCAAGACGCTTGTCGCGACGCTGCCCCTTTACCTCAATGCGCTCGCGGGCAAGAACGTGCAGCTCGTGACGGTGAACGACTACCTCGCCCGCCGCGACGCCTCGTGGATGGGCCACCTGTACCGCTTCCTCGGCCTTACCGTCGGCTGCATACAGAATTCGATGGATTCCGACGAGCGCCGCGCCCAGTACGCCTGCGACATAACGTACGGCACCAACAGCGAGTTCGGCTTCGACTACCTGCGCGACAACGGCATGGCGCAGAGCCCCGAGCAGGTCGTGCAGTCGGGCCACAACTTCGCAATCGTCGACGAGGTGGACTCGATCCTCATCGACGAGGCGAGGACGCCGCTCATCATCTCCGGCCCCGCGACGATCTCGACCTCCCACATCTACACCGAGCTGAACCCGCTCGTATCCTCCATCGTGCGCGTGCAGACGGCGATGTGCAACGACCTCATACGGGATGCGAAAAAGGCGATAGACTCGGGCGACGTCCAGACGTTCAAGGACAAGATATACCAGGTCTACCACTCGACGCCGCGCCACCGCCAGCTCATGCACATGTTCGAGGACCCCGTCCTGCGCAAGCACCACGAGGACGTGGAGATGCAGTTCCTCTCCGAGATGCAGAAGGAGCATGCGCGCAAGCTCAGGGAGGAGCTCTACTACACGATCGACGAGCGCACGCGGGAGGTCGCCCTCACCGACAAGGGCTGCGAGAAGATATGCCCGTCCGACCCGGCGCTCTTCGTGCTGCCCGACATCGCCGCCGAGCTTAGCGCCGTGGACGGCGACAAGTCGCTCACCGACGCCGAGCGCGTCGAGAGGCGCTCCGAGGTGCAGTCGGCGTTCGTCGAGAAGTCCGACAGGGTGCACGTAGTCGACCAGCTCCTGAGGGCGTATTCGCTCTACGAGCGCGACGTCGACTACGTCGTGCAGGACAACCACGTCTACATCGTCGACGAGTTCACGGGCCGCGTCCTCCCCGGTCGCCGCTGGTCCGACGGTCTCCACCAGGCGGTCGAGGCCAAGGAAGGCGTCGAAATCGAGAAGGAGTCCCAGACGCTCGCGACGATTACGATCCAGAACTACTTCCGACTCTACAAGAAGCTTGCCTGCATGACCGGCACCGCCGAGACGGAGGCGAGCGAATTCAATTCGATCTACAAGCTCGACGTCTTCTCG
>JAEEHL010000066.1 GCA_016280825.1 Verrucomicrobiota bacterium | reverse complement strand
CCCGCGATAGGAATCAGCGACGGCATGTACTATGAATTCCAGCACCAGGCCGTCACGATCACCTGCGGCAACTTCGTCGCGCTCAGCGGTGCGGTGGGAACCGTGGACGGCATCGACGATCCTGTCATCGCCGGCGGCAACATCTACATCGGATACGATTCCATCGGCCGCTACACGCTCGCGTTCATCGGCGCGACTACGCCGCAGGGCGAAGACGCCTCCTGCATCGAGATCTCCGGTCTGCAGCCGAACGCGCCAGTGGTGTTCACCGGACTGCCGGACTACTACAACGCCTCAAACATCTACGCCAACGCCGAGGGGAAGGTCTACATCTACCTCGAAGCCGTCTACAGCGAAGACGACGCCATATTCTTCACCGCGAACGGCACGCTCTACCGCGCCGTGGTCTGGAACAGCTCCGCCGTGAACACGGCCACGAAGGTGAGCTATGTCGCCCCGGACGCGCTCCAGATCGAGAGCATCGCGCTTTCCGACGATGCCGTGACGCTCGTCGTCTCGGCCGAGCCTGCCGGATGGATTACGGACGCGACGGCGCTCATGCTGCGCGTCCGAGCGGCGGAAGGGCTTCCGCTGCCGGAAGGCGCCGAGGCGCTTGTGCCGCTGCAGGACGTAGGCGTCTCTGCAAACGCGGACGGCACCGCCACGCTGACGCTTCCGCGCACGTCCGCCGCGGCAGGGTTCTTTACTGTGGAGTATTCCTCCCCCTAACGTAGAAGAAAGGAATGATGAAATGACGGCGTTCGAATCGTTGATCGCGGAATTTTCCGAGAAGACGGGAGAGGCGCTCTCTCCGGCGCGCGACGGCTCGGTCTCGCTTGAGGCGGATGGCATATACATAGCCGTGCAGAGCCGCGAGGCGCGCAGGGACGCGATTCTCTTTTCGTTGCCTATAGGCGACATGAAGCCAGAGCCGGCTACGATGGAAAAGGCCCTGGAGCTTGCTGCGCACGGGCTGGGCACCGACGGGTTCTACCTCGGCATTTCGGGCGGGGCGTTCGTCCTTTCCGGCTCGATGCCCGTTGAAGGGGCGAGCGCCGAGGATTTCGCGAACAGGCTTCTTTCGCTTGCCGCCGCCACCGCGAAGGTGGAGAAGGCCCTTGCCGGCGCGATTGCCGAATACGCGGCGGCCGAAGTCGAGCGCGAGGAAAATCCAGGCGCTGCCGGTAACCTTTCCGTGATCCAGGTGTAGACAGAACGTAAAACAACGGAGGAACACGGCGATGAAACTTAATTCCGAGAGCATTCTGACGCTTGACGCGAACAAGACCTACTACATAGCCAACTCGACCGGCGAAATCAAGGAGGCGGGGCTTTGGCAGAGGTTCAAGTGCTGGCTTGGCGTAGGCGACGGGCGAGAGAAGGTGCAGAGGCTCGCGGAACAGGTTAAGGCCGCGCTTCTTGCCGACGGCGGCGTGGAGAGCGAGAACACGCTGAACGATGAAATCGGCAGGCTGAACCTCGCCAGCTCCCTCTCGGGCGCGGCGCTCAAGGAGATCGCATCGCGCTTCCGCGCCGACCATGCCGACAGCGTCGCCAGGGCCGACGCAGGGCGCCTTGTCGAGGCCAAGGTCAAGGACTTCGTGCGCGGCCACTCCGATCCTGCCGCCAGGAGTGATTCGTTCCGCATCCATCCCGACCCGCAGAACATCGAATACATGACGAGGCTCGCGACGATGGTAGCCAAGAAGGCTGCCGACAATGTCGACGCCAATACCGACAAGGAGGCGCTCGGAGCGAATATCACACATCGCCTCAATTCGTTTTTGTGCATTGTCGACGTGGCGATCAACACCCGCAATCCGTGTTGGGAAAACCGCAGGGACTACGTCCTTCCCGACGGCACCCAGGGCCGTTCAAACCTCCCCCTGCCGGTGCTGAACGAACTTAGCTTCAGGGTCTTCGCCTCGTGCCTTTTCAGGCAGAACGGCGAAATGCTCACTGGCAGCTACGCCGGAATGCAGCTGATGCGCTTCCCCGCGGATCTCCTCACCGGAAACGTGAAGGACGCCATTCTCAATTCGAAGGAGGTCCCCATGGACCTCGTAAAGACCTGCAACGACGCCTTGATAAGCAGCTTCAACGGCCCGTCAAGGGATTTCTCCAAGCTGTACAAGGGCGTATTAGCCGAACTCCAAGGCGAGATGGCGGCGCGCTACGGCACCGCGGTGAGAAAAGACGCCAGCGTATATTCCTTCGGGACTGGACTGCGCATGCGCGAACTGCTTTCGGGCGTGGTCCAGCGCGCCACGGAGGAGGGGCGCCTCGTGAAGGCCGGTGAAATCAAGGACGCGCTTCGCGACGAGTTCTGCCGCGGGGCTGCGAAAATGGTGACGGGAGACTTTGCCGACAAGCTGGCCGCCGCGCACAAACTGCCGAAGCCGGATGGCACAGTTGCCTTCAATCTGCTGAAGCGCCATCCAGAGGCAATCGAGGACATTATGGCGGCCAAGACGCCTGACGAGGCAACGGCAGCCGCCAAACGCCACGAAGGGAAGATACTCTCTCTCATTGAAGCCAGCAACACTGTCAATGCCACAGTTGCAGGGCTGAGGGACCGGGCAATCGACCGGATCGCCTCCGAGACCGGCATAGACAGGGCGGATCTCGTCGCAAGACTTACGACCTCCCGTTTGGAGGACAAGGCCAAGAGCCTGGGCATTGACATACTCACGGGCAGGCATCCCGGAAGCCGCGAAAAGGGCTTCTCCATTGAATCCGCGTTCAACAAGGTCCTTGACGACTTTGTCAAGGTCAGGGTCACCCTGCTGAACGAGATCAAGAACGAGAAGGGCCTGAACGAAGCCGGCAAGGCCGCATTCATCCGGGTAGCACTGCTTTCTGAAAAACCAGACGCGCACCATCCGGGCCCGATTGCGAACATCGTGGATTCCGGAGCCGTGAGCGTGAAGGACTTCAAGGACGCCCTCAAGGCGGACAACGACGCCTCCATTGCGGAGGGGCTGATCAAGATCGGCGCCAAGGTCAACGCGAAAATGCTTGAAATCTACGGTGATAAGTGGGAAGACCTTGGTCCGGACGAGCGCGACATAGGCTACGAGCTTCTTATGAACAAGATTGTCTCGGAAGACGGGGAACTTGTCGAACTGCTCCAGGCGAAGCGCGATAAGATCGTGCCCTGGGTGGAAAACGAGGATACTCAAATCAAAGGCGATGCAATGGTCAAGAAACTGATGTCCATCGTCTATTCCTCGATACTGTGATTCTCCTCCCGGCCTTGCGGAATTTTCTCATTCTCCCTCTACACGGCTAAACTCTGTGTCTTCGTGTCATAAGTTCCCTCCGTGTTTTGCGCCGCAGGCGAGGTGGCGGCTAACTGCTAACTGCTATCTGCTAACCGCTCACTGACCCCCTGACTCCTGACTACTGACCCCTGCCTGCTAACTGCTAACCGCTATCTGCTAACTGCTTAAAAGGTAGACAGGAATATGGAATAAATGATATAATACAACTAAAAATTACGACGAAAGCCAAAGGAGAAAGGCATCGACAGCTAAGGAACTGAAATGGCAGGGTCAAGACTCGAGTTCTTCCTGAAGTCCATCGGATATCCCGATCGGGCTCCAGAGGGGTCTGTTTCGTTCACGCTTCGCGTGGACGGCAGGGAGATGCGCGTCGAGGAATCTGCCGGGAGAATAGTCCTTTACCATGTGCTGACAGAGGACGATTCGCTTGTTCCGGCGCTTGCCTCCTACGCTCCCGGGCGGATGCTCCGGGAAGGCGCGACGCTCGCGTACGGGAAGCACTCCGCCTTCCTCTGGCAGGACGCGCCGGCAGACGCCGACGCAAGGGCATTGGTGAGGCTGTTCGAGACGTTTGCAGACTCGTGCGACTGGTGGCGCGAGCGGCTGGACGTCCAGGGCGGCGGCGCAGGGGAGATTTCGGAGGCGGTAATAAGGCCATAGGGACATGCGACTTAAGATGAGAAGACAACTCAGTACAGCGGTGCTGGCGGCCGTCTTGGCAGCAGCAGGACTTGTATCGGCGGGCGTGGCCCCGGTAGCCCCGTCGATACCTTGGAAGATGCCCGCCTATACGCTCGTCGCGCGCGACATGGACCTCCGCGTCGCCCTCGACACCTTCGCGGTTGCAGAGGGGCTTTCAGTAGTCATGTCGCAGAGCGTCGCCGGGCGCTTCTCCGGCGACTTCAAGGACATCCACCCCGGCGATTTCCTCGACAGGATCGCGACGACGCACAACCTCATGTGGTACTACGACGGCGCCGCGCTGTACGTCTACGGGGCGGGCGAGATAGCGACGATGCTCGTCGACCTCAAGTACATGAAGGCCGCCGAGGTGCGCCAGATGCTTGCGGAGCTCGGCGTCGAGGACATGCGCTTCCCCTTGAGGACCACGTCCAACGACGAGCTCGTGATGGTGTCGGGCCCGCCGCGCTACGTCTCGCTTGTCGCCGAGATGATCTCGAAGGCCGACAGCCTGCGCGAGAAGCGCACCTTCAACGAAGTCGAGGCGAGGATATTCCCGCTTGTGTACACGTGGGCCGACGACGTCACCTTCACGGCGAACAGCCCCGAATCGACTCTGCAGCTGCGCGGCGTGGCGCACATACTCGAGGAGATAATGACATCGGGCGGCGGTGACAGCGTCCGCGAGGCGGCTCTCACCAACGACATGCCGAAGCTCGACGCGGCGATGATGGCGGCTTACCGGCCGGTGATACGCCCCGACAACAGGCTCAACGCCGTCATCGTGCGCGACGTCGTGTCGAGAATGCCCATGTACGAGACGCTGATACGCCAGCTCGACGTGCCGCAGAAGCTCGTGGAGATCGACGTAACGGTCGTGGAGCTTTCGAGGAAGGATGCGCTCGACTGGCAGCTGTCGCTCGCCGTAAACACGCGGCACGGGCATTCCGACGGAACTGTGGGCCAGAACGCCGCAAACCTCTTCAGCGCCGAGGATCTCGCTGGGAAGGGCCTTGCCGGGGCGCTTACCCATGTGCATTCGGCCTATTCGCTCGCAGCTTCGATCACCGCCCTGCGCGAGAAGGGCAAGGCCCGCTCCATATCCCGCACTTCGCTGCTGACGGTGAACAACCTCGCGGCGGAAATGTCGGATTCGCAGAGCTACCATGCGAAGGTCGTCGGCACGGAGGTCGCCGCGCTGGAGGAGGTCTCGGCGGGGACGAAGCTTCAGGTCAAGCCGCGCATACTGCCGTCGATCGTCACGAACGTCCCCGACCAGGTGTGGCTTGCGCTTGAACTCGACGACGGCGGCTTTGAGTCCATCACGGTGGACGCGATGCCGATGAAGCGCGCTTCGACGCTGACGACGCAGACGGCGGTCTTCGTCGACGAGTCGATCATGCTCGCCGGGTACCTGCGCGACATCGAGGAGGACGCCGGCTGGGGGATCCCCTATCTTCGAGATCTCCCGATCATTGGATGGCTTTTCGGCGGCAAGTCAACGCGCAAGGAGACCGTGCAGAGGATGTTCGTGCTGACGCCGCATATCGTCGACATCGACCAGGAGATGCTTGCGCGCTTCCAGGCGACGCGCCTGAGGGACATAACGGAGGCCGAGCAGATCGAGGACGACGCGAGGATGAGCGACGACGAGCGCGAGAGGCGCGACCTTGAGCGCAGGGACAACCGCGAGCGCCGCAGGGAGCGGCAGGAGGACTACCTGTCGCGCCGCAAGGCCGAGATCGAGCATGGCAGGGAAATGCGCCAGCTCGACCGCAGGCGCGAGCAGGGCAGGCTCGAAAGGGACATTGACGAATGGAAGAAGCAGGTCGAGGCGGAGCGCGCGAAGCTTGAGGCGGAGGAGCTCCTGCAGGAGGAGGGGAAAGGCAACCCGTGATGGGCGCAGCGGTGAAGATAGAGGGCGGATTCGCCGAAGTCGGGGCGGGCGAGTGGCTTGTGGGCCGCGGCCAGCCTGCGGCTTTCTTCGGCTCCGCCTTACGCCGCCGCCGCAAGGGGTTCTTCCTGCGCGACCGCCAGAGCCTCGACCTAGTGGAGATCTCGTCCGCCGCGAAGTGCGCCGATGCGAGGCGCCCGTTCCTGACGCACATTCCATGCGCAGCGCCGGTCAGCGCGATGTCCTCCAAGGTGCTTGTCGCGCCAGCCGCGGCATGGGCCGGCGCCGAGACGGTGAAGGTCGTGCCGATGAGCATAAAGGGCGCGCTCTGCACCACGAAGTTCGGCGGCGAGTGGGTTGTCATGGCGACTGCGTCCCGCACGGCGCGCCTTCAGGTGGCGGACGGCGACACGCTTTCCGTGAGGCCCGAGGCGGTAGTGGCGTGGACTGGGAACCGCCCGACCGGGTATTGCCCGAAGCTCGGCCTTGCCGACATCCTGCTGCCGCGCGGGCCGCGCAACCTCATGCTCCATTTCCACGGCCCGTCCATTGTGTGGGCCGAGGGCGCGTTTCCCGGCAAACTCTCAACTCCCCGGAGGGGCTATGGCGTTTGACGCGGCACAGATACTCCGGCAGACGTACGCGGCCGGCGCCGAGAGGATAGACGTTTCCTCCCTCATGCGCCAGGCAGAGCCGCAGGCTGTCGCGCGCGGCGAGCTCATGGGAACGGCCGTGGTGGTGGAGTCCGACCCGGTGGCGGAGCTCATGGACTCCATGGAGGAGCTTTCGTTCCAGTTCGAGGAGAAGACGGCAAAGCGCGTCGGCGAGCGGCGTCTCGGCGAGATGCAGGGGCCGAGGTCTGCGCTTGTAAGGGCGGTGGAGACGTGGCTTTCGATGCTGCCCGACATGCCGGGCCGCGAATTCATAGCGCGTCTTGCAAGGGGCCTCAGGGAGGCCGCCGCGGCAGGAAGGCAGCCGGACGCGCAGGAGCTTCTTAAGGAGCTTGCGAGGGGCTCGACCGACCCGTCGCACCAGTTCGCGATGCTCGACATACTCGAGCAGGCCTTCGGCGCCGGCGAAGAGGAGCTTGCCGCGCTTGTCAGGCAGGCGAAGGCGGCGCTTGCGGAGGCGAAGGGGCCCGAGATAAGGGCCGGCATCAACCTCGCCGAGGAGATCAACGCGCGCGCGACGACCCCCCAGGAGATGCAGGAGCTGCGCGACATGTACCGCAGCGAGGTTGTCGGCTTCACGAAGCCGCAGGACTGCTTCCGCTCGCTTCTCGCGTCCCGCGGCCCCGGGCACCTTTCCGAGGCGATATCGTTCCTTATCGCCGGCTGCGGCAAGGACCTCGCGTCCGCGAATCCCTCCATGGAGGCCGCCGCGCTCGGGCGCATCCTCACCGACCTTGGCTGCGTGCAGAGCCTGCAGACCGTCCTGGAGGACCTTTCCCGCCTTGCCGCGCGCATGGGGCAGGAGTTCGGCGAGAAGTGCCTGCTGAACGGCGAGCAGATGACGGGGCGCGTCGTCGACCTTACGGAGCAGGCCTTTGTCGCCGCAGGGGCGATTGCGGCGTTCGAGGGCGAGTGCGGGCTTGCGGGCCTTCTCGCGAGGATGGACTTCGCGCGTGAGCTTACGAAGCTCTTCAGGCGGCTTTCGCCGCGTCTTTTCGCAAAGGAGGGCGACAGGCAGCGGCTTGTCGACGCGGCGCAGGAGCACCTCGACGGGATTGTCGCCGAAGAGGAGGAAGAGGAGGCTTCGGCATGACGGCGCCGACATGGATAGATTCGGCCATAGGCGAGTTCGGCAGGTCCGCCGGGCTTGGGACGCTGTCGCTTGGCGACAGGAACACCGCCGCGCTTTCGTTCCAGAACGGCCTCGTGCTGCGCTTCGAGTACGCGTTCAACTCCCTTTCCATCGCCATCACGGCGCCCATGCGCCTTGACGCGGCTTCCGCCTGCAGGCTTCTCGGCTACGCGCATCCCGACGCGCGCTTCGGCTTCCGCCTGCGCACGGGCTACCTTGCGAAGTCCGGCAGGGCGGTGTTCGCCGTCATGCTCGCCGACCGCGAGGTGACGCTGCCGTCGATCAACGCGGCGTTCGCCCTTTTGTGGCGCATCGCCCTCGAGGCAGGAGGTGCATCATGAGCCTGAACGTCTCCAGGACCACGGAACCGCTGAGGTTCGACACCGGGATAGGCAGCGCGGGCTACGCGGAGGTCATCGACTCGCCGCTCGCATCGCAGCCGCAGAAGACGCTTCTGCCGGGGTCGACGACGGTCACGCAGGCGATCGACGAGCTTTTCCCGCCGGACAGGTCGGTAGGGGGCGAGGTCATGAAGGCGCTTGTCGCCGGCAATTCCGCCGCCCTCAGGACCCCGGGCGTCTTTTCCCAGACGGCGCGCTCGGCACTGCGCTCGCTGAGGGAGCGCGGCAGCAAGGCGGCCGACGACGCGGCGGACGAAATCGACAGGCTCCTCGCGGACACGGACCTCCTCGAGCGCTACAGGATGTCGTTGCTGGAAACTTAGCAGGACCGCAGCTGAAGGAAGAAAATGCCTAAAGACCTTACAAACTTCTCGAATGTGTTCTCCAGGTTCGGCGACCTGGTGCTCGCCTTCCTCGTCGTATGCATCATCGGGCTCTTGATCATCCCGCTGCCGACGGAGGTGGTGGACCTGCTGATTTCCATCCACCTGATGATCTCGACGGTGATGCTGATGCTCTCGCTCTACCTGCCGCGGGCGCTGGGGTTCTCTACCT
>JAEEHL010000065.1 GCA_016280825.1 Verrucomicrobiota bacterium | reverse complement strand
CGGCACGGCGCACCGCGCCCACGCCTCAACAGCCGTCGTGGCGGACTACATCCAGCCGGCAGTGTCGGGCTTCCTTCTCGAGAAGGAGATACAGTTCCTCGGCGACGCCGTGGAGAACCCCGTGCGTCCCTTCGTCGCCATCCTGGGCGGCGCGAAGGTCTCCGACAAGCTCGCTGTGGTGAAGGCCCTCCTCAACAAGGTCGACACCCTCATCATCGGCGGCGGAATGGCCTATACCTTCAAGAAGGCGCAGGGCGTCGCCGTCGGCGCTTCGCTTTGCGAGGAAGACCAGGTCGCGTACTGCAAGGAGATGCTCGAGGCCGCCGCGGCCAAGGGCATCAAGATACTCCTTCCAGTAGACAACGTCATCGCAGACAAGTTCCCGGCCGAGAAGGACGCTTCCGACGTGCAGCTCAAGACGATCGAGGGCGACATTCCCGACGGATGGATGGGGCTTGACATCGGGCCCAAGTCGGTCGAGCTTTTCGCCAATGCCGTCAAGGACGCCAAGACCGTCGTCTGGAACGGGCCGATGGGCTGCTTCGAGTTCGCGCCGCTTTCCAAGGGCACGTACGGCGTCTGCGACGCCGTGGCGGGCGTGAAGGCCAACGGCGGCGTCTCCATCATCGGCGGCGGCGACAGCGTGAGCGCGGTCAAGAAGAGCGGCAAGGCCGACTCGATGAGCCACGTCTCGACGGGCGGCGGCGCGTCGCTCGAGTTCCTCGAAGGCAAGGAATTGCCCGGAGTGAAGGCCTTGACCGCAAAATGACGCCCTTTGGCAGATTTTGCGCAAGGGTTTGCCTGACGACCGGCGCGGCGCTTCTTACGGCGTCCGCGCCGTTCTCGGTTTTTGCCGGGGCGGGACGTACGGCGCTTTCCTACCAGCTTGACGTCTCGCGCGGCAAGGTGCCGACGATGCCGACAGTGAAGCGCATCGTCGACATAATAGCGTCGCTCGGCTACGACCAGTTCCAGCTCTACACGGAGCACGCCTTCGCCTACGAGGGCCACGAGACGGTGTGGAGGTCGTGCTCGCCAATGACGCCCGGCGAGATACGCGAGCTTGACGCCTACTGCGCGTCGAAGGGCGTTGAGCTTGTGCCGAACCAGAACTCCTTCGGGCACTTCGGGCAGTGGCTGCAGTACTCGAAGTATGCGCACCTGGCGCAGTCGAGCGAGCTCAGGAGCGCGCTCTGCCCGACGAACGCCGAAAGCGCCGCGCTCGTGGCGTCGCTCTATGACCAGCTTCTGCCGTGCTTCAGGTCGCGCCTCTTCAACGTCGGGTGCGACGAAGTGCAGGGCGTAGGGCAGGGCGACTACCTCGACTTCCTTTCGAAGATACATTCCCTTGTCGCCGAGCGAGGGCGCACGATGATGTTCTGGGCCGACATCGTGCTCGAGCACCCGGAGACTGTCGCGAGGGTGCCCAAGGACGCGATTGCGCTCAACTGGGGCTATGACGCCGCCTACGACTTCGAGAAGACGACTTCAATACTTCGCAGGAGCGGGCTCAGGTTCTACGTCTGCCCGGGCACGAGCGCGTGGTGCTCGCTCGTCGGGCAGACAACGAACATGCTCATAAACGTCGACAAGGCCGTCGCCGCCGGGATGAAGAACGGCGCGGCGGGCTACATGATGACGGACTGGGGCGACGGCGGCTACGTGCAGCCGTGGATCGTGAGCGTACCCGGCATTGTCGCGCTTGCCGACAGGCTCAAGGGCGTAAGGCACACGCCGCAGTCGCTGGCGTCGCGCGTCGACGAGGTGCTCGGCTTCCGCGCAGGCGAGGCGCTTGCGGAGATGGGCGTCCTCGATGGCCTTGTGCGCCTAAAGAGCGGCAACGACACCATCCTCTGGCGGATGCTCAGGAAGGGCCGGAAGTTCGGCAAGATACCCGAGACGAAGAAGGACAGCGAGACGGGCGCCTCGATGGAGCGGATGCGCGAGGTCTTCGCCGCGTGGGACCTGGCGCTTGCAAAGGCCGACCTCAAGAACGCCCCGCAGTGGGCGAAGGACGACTTTGCGCTTTTGAAGCTCCTGAGGGACGCCCTTGAGATGCGCGTCAACGGCGAGCACGAGCGCGTCGTCGAGGAGATACGCCCGAAATACGCGGAGCTCTGGCTCAGGCAGAACCGCCCGGGCGGGCTTGCGGAATCGATGGTGCAGAACTTCTCCGAGACCCTTCCGGCGGGGATGTGACTTTGGCGCGAGGTGCGTGACGTGAAGCAGATGAGTTTGCTCGAGGACGCGGCGGGCGAGCCGCTTGCAAGCCGGATGAGGCCGAGGGACCTTTCCGAGTTCGTCGGCCAGCACGATCTTGTAGGCGAGGGAGGGCTCCTCAGGCGGATGATCGAGACGGACGGCGTGACCTCGATGATACTCTGGGGGCCGCCGGGCGTGGGCAAGACGACGCTTGCGAACGTAATAGCCAACATGACGCGCGCGAGGTTCGTCAACTTCTCCGCCGTCACGAGCGGCATCAAGGAGATAAAGGAGATAATGGCCCGCGCAGAGGAGGCGCGCAGGCTTGGCGAGAGGACGGTTCTCTTCGTCGACGAGATTCACCGCTTCAACAAGGCCCAGCAGGACGCGTTTCTCCCGTATGTGGAGCAGGGCTCGATAATCCTCATAGGCGCGACGACGGAGAACCCGTCCTTTGAGGTGAACTCGGCGCTTCTTTCCCGCTGCAAGGTGTTTGTGCTGAAGGGCATTGCGACGGAGGAGCTCGAGATTCTCCTCAGGCGCGCCCTCGACGACGAGCGGGGGCTTTTGCCAATGAACGTGAAGGCGGAAGATGGCGCGCTTCGCAAAATAGCCCTCTACGCCGACGGGGACGCGAGAAAGGCGCTCGGCACGCTTGAGACGCTTGCCGCGAACGCGGTCGCCGGCGAATCAGGCGAGCGGGTCATCGACGAAAAGCTTCTGAAGGCGTGCCTCGGTAAGAAGTCGCTCATCTACGACAAGAGCGGCGAAGAGCACTACAACCTCATTTCCGCCCTGCACAAGTCGATGCGCAACTCCGACCCGGACGCGGCGATCTACTGGCTTGCGAGGATGCTCGAGGCTGGCGAAGACCCGATGTACATCGCGCGCCGCTGCGTGCGGTTCGCGAGCGAGGACGTGGGCCTGGCGGACTCGAACGCGCTTCTTCTCGCCGTCACGGTATGGAACGCCTGCCACAGCCTCGGGATGCCGGAGTGCAATGTGCACCTCACGCAGATTGTGACGTATCTTTCGCTTGCGCCCAAGTCGAACGCGATGGAGAAGGCGTACAATGCGGCGGCCGCGGACGCAGAGCAGATGGCGGCAGAGCCAGTGCCGATGAACATCAGGAACGCGCCTACGCGCCTCATGCGCGAGGTGGGGTACGGCAAGGGCTACATCTACGCGCACGACACGAAGGAGAAGGTGGCGCGGATGACGTGCCTGCCGGATTCCATCAAGGACAGGCGCTACTACCTGCCGACGGGGCTGGGCGCGGAGGCGAAGTTCAAGGAGCGCGCCGAAAGCCTCCGCGCATGGCGCGAGGGCGCCGAGCCTGCGGAGTAAGACCATCGCCGGAAACTGTGCAAGCCTCGCGATTTTTTGATATAATACCCTTCAAATCGAGCAGGGGGACATATGCGACAGTCTAAAATCGAACGAAAGACAAAAGAGACCGAGATTTCGCTCCAGCTGGCCCTTGACGGGACGGGCAGGGCGGAGATCGACACGGGCATCGGATTCTTCGACCACATGCTTGAGCTTCTTGGGCGTCACGCGCTTGTCGACCTCAAGGTGAAGGCGAAGGGCGACGTCGACGTCGACTACCATCACACCGTCGAGGACGTGGGGCTTGTCTTCGGCAAGGCGCTCAACGAGGCGCTCGGCGACCGCAAGGGCCTTGTGCGCTACGGCTTTGCGTCTATCCCGATGGACGAGACCCTCTGCGAGGCGTCCGTCGACCTCGGCGGGCGGCCGTTCATCGTCGTCCAGTCCCCGATGAAGCACATGATGGCCAAGGACTTCGAGGTGAAGCTCGTCGAGGAGTTCTTCAGGGCCGTGAGCGTGGAGTCGCGCTCCAACATACACCTTCGGCAGATATACGGCGACGAGGCCCACCACGTCTGCGAGGGCTTCTTCAAGTCATACGCCCGGGCGCTGCGCGCGGCCAAGGCGATCGACCCGAACGAGAAGGGAATACCCTCCTCGAAGGGAGTGATATGAAGATCGACAGAAGGAGCTTCGTAGTGGGCGCGGGCGCCGCCGCCATCGGCGCGCTTTCGACAGGCGAGTCGAGGGCGGCCGAGAAGGGCGAGGCCGCGCGCATCAAGTTCGGCGCGTGCTGCGGCATGCCCGACGTGCCGCTTCTCAAGTCGGTCGGCTACGACTTCTGGGAAAGCTCCGTCGCCGCCGCGTTCAACCCCGCGAAGGACGACGAATGGTGGAAGCGCCAGCGCGACAGGCTTCTCGCCGCGCCGCTTCCGCTTCGCAGCTGCAACGGCTTCATCCCCGGCAAGTTTCGCCTCACGGGGCCAAAGGCCGACTTCGCCCCGGCGCTCGACTACGGCGAGAAGGCGCTCCGCCGCGCCGAGGAGGTTGGCGTGAAGACGATAGTGTTCGGCTCGGGCGGCGCGCGCAACGTGCCCGGCGACTTCCTCTCCTCCGACTGGCCGGACGTCGAGAAGGGCGCGAGGCAGTACGTCAAGTTCTGCCGCGAGCTCTGCTCTCGCGTCTCCGACCTCAAGGAAGTCGTCGTCGTCATAGAGCCCCTTAGGCCCAACGAGAGCAACATCATGAACTTCGTCTGGCAGGGGGCGGCGGCATGCCGTGAAGTAGACTCCCCGCGCCTTAGGCTTCTTGCGGACATCTTCCACATGCTCATGGGCGGCGAGAGCGCGCGCTCGATCGTCGAGGCGGCGGAGTTCCTGAGGCACTGCCACATCGCCTCCTACGGCACGCGGCAGTTCCCCGGCTTCGACAAGGCGGCGGACGAGCGGTTCGCCCCCTACTTCGCGGCGCTGAAGGAGATCGGCTACTCCGGAGGCGTGAGTTGCGAGTGCTCGTGGGGAGAGAAGGGCGACTACGCCCGCAACCTCGAGACTGCACTTAGGACAATGAAAGGATTCATCTAATGAAGACCGAGACAACCCGCCGCGACTTCTGCCGCGGCACCCTCGCCGGCGTGGCCGGGATCATCGCCTCGCAGACCGCGCCATCCCTTTACGCGGCAGGCGCCAACGAGCGCGTGCGCGTCGCGTGCGTCGGGTATTCCGACAGGTTCCGCGAGACGCTCCTGCCGTGCTTCAATCTCTTCAAGGACGACCTCAACTTCGACCTTGTGGCCGTGGCCGACCTCTGGAAGAAGCGTCTCTTCGAGAAGGCGAAGCCCGGGATCGAGAAGTCTATCGGCCACGAAGTCGCGGCGTACAGGAGCGACGTCGAGCTCTACGAGAAGGCAAAGGACGTCGACGCCGTGATCATCTCCACGGCGGACTTCCAGCATGCGCAGCACGCCGTCCACGCGGTGAACGCCGGGAAGGACGTGTACTGCGAGAAGCCGATGGCCGAGGACATGTACTCTGCAAACATGCTTCTCGACGCCGTGAACGCGAAGCGCAACGCCGGGTTTGCGCCGGGCGCCGTCCTGCAGGTCGGCTCGCAGCGCCGCTCCGGCAGCGAGTACATGGCAGCGCGCGAGTACATCCAGTCTGGCGAGTTCGGCGACATCTCCTACGTGCACCTTACGTGGAACGTCAACCAGCCGCGCCGCTGGCGCAGGCCCGACGCGCTCGTCAAGTCGCTCAAGGAGGAGGACATCGACTGGAAGATGTGGCTTCTCGACCGCGATCCTGCGGAGAACGAGTTCGACCCGCGCAAGTACCTCGAGTTCCGCCTCTTCTGGCCGTTCTCTTCCGGCATCCCCGGCCAGTGGATGTGCCACCAGATCGACACCGTCGCGTGGTTCATGGGCATGCCGTGGCCAAAGACGGCAGTCTCGTCTGGCGGGCTCTACCAGTGGGTCGACGGGCGCCAGAGCTACGACACGTTCACGACGCTCTTCGAATACGGGCAGTCGGGCGTGAAGGGCAAGGGCTTCCAGGTGATGTTCCAGTCTCACCAGACGAACTGCGCGGGCGGCGCGCTGCCCAATTACGAGTCGCCCGTCGAGAAGTACTTCGGGCCCAACGGCTGCATCGACCTCGGCAAGGCCGCCGTGACGAAGGAGGGCGTCGAAGGCGCAAAGCCCTCGAGCGTGCCGCTGCCCGCGCCGAAGACGGCCGACGTCGTCACTTCCGCCAACACCGGCCGCGACAAGCTCACGAGCGCGCACATGCTGAACTGGATGGAGTGCGTCCGCGCGAGAAAGAACCCGAACGCGCCTGTCGAGGCCGGCTACAGCCACGCGGTCGCGCTCATCATGTCCAACGCCGCGCTCCGCACCGGCTGCAGGGCCGTCTTCGACGAGGCCCAGAGGCAGGTCATAGCCGACGGCAAGGTATGGACCGGATACAAGTCGATTGCCACGGCCTGACAAGATGACAATACTTCCTGCGATAGACTTAAAGGGCGGCAAGTGCGTGCGCCTGCGCCAGGGCCGAGCCGACGACGTCACCGTTTACGGCGACGACCCGGCAGAGAGGGCGCGCTTCTGGCGTGACCAGGGCGCGAAGGAGCTGCACGTAGTCGACCTTGACGGCGCCTTCGAGGGGCGCATCGTCCACGCGGCCGAGATCGCCGCCATAATCGAGGCGTTCGGCGGCACAGTCGAGGTCGGCGGCGGCATAAGGAACCTCGAATCGCTTGCGGCCGCCGCCGATTCTGGGGCGGCGCGGGTCATACTCGGGAGCGCCGCGCTTGAGTCGCCGGGCCTCCTTGCGGAGGCGGTGGGCCGCTACGGCGGCAGGATCGCCGTCGGCATTGACGCGAGGGACGGGTTTGTGCAGACGCGCGGCTGGGTCGAGACTACGTCCGTCAAGGCGGTCGAGCTTGCCGCCGCAGTCGCCGCCGCAGGCGTGGAGACGATAATCTACACCGACACTGCCACCGACGGAATGCTCAAGGGCCCCAACGTCGGGCAGATGGCGGCGATATGCGATGCCGCGCCCTCGTGCAGCATAACGGCCTCGGGCGGAGTTTCGTCGGCAGGCGACGTCCGCAGCCTCGTCGCGCTCGGCAAGCCCAACCTTCGCGCGGCAATCGTGGGCAAGGCGCTTTACGACGGGCGCGTCACATTCAGAGAGCTTGTGGATGCAGCCAACATGTGAGACGCTTCCCTGCGGGATGAAGCTCGTGATGATGCCGTGCGAGGCCGAAAGCGTCGCTGTCGGCGTGTTCGTCGCCTCCGGCTCGCGCGACGAGCCAAGGAGGCTCTCCGGCATTTCGCATTTCATCGAGCACATGCTCTTCAAGGGGACGAGCAAGATGGGTCCCGCCGACATCTCACGCGCAGTCGAGGGCAGGGGAGGCAACTTCAACGCCTTCACGTCGGAGGAGGCGACGTGCTACTACGTCCACATCCCCGGCGAGTACCTTGCCGACGCGGTGGACATCCTCTCCGACATGTATTTCGACGCGACGATACCGGAGGATGAGTTCGCCCGCGAGAAGTGCGTCATACTCGAGGAGAAGAAGATGTACGACGACGACCCGTCGTCCGTCGCGATGGAAAACCTGCAGGCGTCGCTTTTCAGGGGCACTCCGCTCGCGATGCCGGTAATCGGCACGGAGAAGAGCCTTCTCGCCATGACCGCCGCGGACCTGAGGGAGTACATCTCGTCGCACTACACGCCCGGGCGCACTGTCGTCGTCGTGGTGGGCGACTTCGACAGCGCCGCGTGCCGCAGGGCAGTGGAGTCTCGTTTCTGCCGTTCGCGGCGGAGGGGCTCCGCGCCGAGGCGCGCAGCCGTCCGCCTTGGGCTTTCCCCGACGCCCGAGGTCACTGTCGAAAGGGACATCAAGCAGGCGCAGCTTGCATTGGGCTATAGGACGAGCGGCATCGAGGACGAGTCGCGGTACGCGCTCTCCGTCCTCGACGGCGTTCTCGGGCGCGGGATGAGCTCGCGGCTTTTCCTCAACCTGCGCGAGAGGCGCGGGCTAAGCTACGACATCTCGTCGCGCGCGCAGCTTTTCCGCGGCGCGGGGATGTTCGGCATCTCCGCTGGGCTCGACGCCTCGAAGTCGGGCGCGGTGCTCGCGGCGGTGGAGAGGGAGATTGCCCGGCTACGCGAGAAGCGCGTCGGCGCGGCGGAGCTAAAGAGGGTGAAGGAGTTCCTGACGGGGAACTTCCGCCTATCGCACGAGAAGATAATGTCGAAGCTTGTCTACTGCGGTTCGTCCATGCTGTCGTTCGGGCGCGTTGTGCCCGTAAAGGACGAGGTCGACAGGGTGCGGGCGGTAACGGCCGACGAGATAAGGGCCCTTGCCTCTCGCATTTTCGTCGATTCGCGCAGGGCCGTGAGCTGGGTGGTGCCAAGGGGATGGCAATGAAGAAGATGAATGTAGTGGAGAAGATCCTTTCAGGCCACGTTGTCGAGGGCGAGCTTGGCGCGGGCGGCGAGGTAGGCATCCGCATCGACCAGACGCTCACGCAGGACGCGACGGGCACGATGGCCTACCTGCAGTTCGAGTCGATGGGCGTCGACCGCGTAAGGACCGACCTTTCCGTCTCCTATGTCGACCACAACACCGTGCAGATAGGCTTCGAGAATTCCGACGACCACGACTTCCTCTCCTCGATCGCGAGGAAGTACGGCATAGTCTACTCGAAGGCGGGGAACGGCATCTGCCACCAGCTCCACCTCGAGCGGTTCGGAAAACCCGGCACGACGCTCCTCGGCAGCGACTCGCACACTCCGACCGGCGGCGGCATTGGCCAGATCGCGATTGGCGCGGGCGGCATCGACGTCGCCGTCGCGATGGCAGGCGGCGCTTTCCACATTCCCTCGCCGAAGGTGCGCGCGATCGTCCTCAAGGGGAGCCTTGGAAGCGGCGTCTCGGCGAAGGACGTCGCGCTCAAGGTGCTGGAGAGGTTCGGCACTAAGGGCAATGTCGGGTGGATATTCGAATACACCGGCCCGGGCGTCGCGACGCTTGACGTTCCTTCGAGGGCGACGATAGCGAACATGGGCGCGGAGCTCGGGGTCACCACGAGCGTCTTTCCGTCCGACGACACCACGCGGCAGTTCCTCGCGGCGCAGGGGAGGGCGGGCGACTTCACGCGCCTTGTGGCCGACCCCGGGGCTGGCTACGACGACACATGGGACATTGACCTCTCGAAGCTCGAGCCGCTTGCGGCCGCCCCGCATTCGCCGGGCAACGTCGTGACGGTGCGCTCGATGAAGGGCGTGAAGGTCAACCAGATCATGATCGGCTCGTGCACTAACTCGTCATACCGGGACATCCGCACCGTGGCGAACATCCTCAAGGGCAGGCACGTAGCGGACGACGTCGAAGTCGGCATAGCATGCGGCTCAAGGCAGGTCGTTTCGATGCTTGCGAAGGACGGCTCTCTTCTCGCCCTCGTCAAGGCGGGCTGCCGCATTCTCGAGAACGCATGCGGCTTCTGCATCGGGGCGCACATGAGCCCTTCGACCGACGCCGTCTCCCTTAGGACGAGCAACAGGAACTTCGAAGGGCGCTCCGGCACGAAGAGCGCGAAAGTCTATCTCGTAAGCCCCGAGACCGCCGCGGCTTCGGCGCTGACAGGCAAGTTCACGGCCTGCGGCAAGGTGCGCGGGGTGCCGCGCCCGTCGAGGTTCCCGGTGGACGATTCGATGTTCCTCTACGCGAAGACGGCCGGCAGGGGCGTGGCTGGCGCCGAGATCGTGCGCGGGCCCAACATCGCGCCAGTCCCGAGGGGCGAGAGGCTGCCGTCGTCGATGGACGCCGCCGTGGCCATAAAGGTCGGCGACAAGATCACGACCGACCACATCATGCCCGCGGGCGCGAGGCTTAAGTTCAGGTCGAACATCCCGGAATACTCGAAGTACGTCTTCGAGCCGTGCGACCCCAAGTTCCACGACAGGTGCCTCGCGAACCGCGCCAAGGGCCTCTTCAACGTGATTGTCGCGGGCGAGAGCTACGGCCAGGGGTCGAGCAGGGAGCATGCCGCGCTCTGCCCGATGTATCTCGGCGTGAAGGCGGTGATTGCCAAGTCGATCGAGCGCATCCACCGCGCGAACCTCGTCAATTTCGGCATCCTTCCTCTTGTCTTCGACGACCCGAAGGACTACGCGGCCTTCGCGGCGGGCGACAAATTGAGGTTCGTCGGGCTAGACAAGGCCGTGGAAGGCGGCGTTGTCTCCGTGAAGGCCAAGAAGAAAACCGTGACCCTCAGGCTTGCGCTTTCGGGCCGCGAACGCGACATTGTTCTTGCGGGCGGGCTTCTCGCCTCGCTTTCCTCCCAAAACGACAAATCCAAGGACAGAAGAAGATGAAATGGTCTAAGGCTCTAATCCAGACGCTTCGCGAAGACCCAAGCGACGCGGAGATCGACTCCCACAAGCTGCTAGTGAGGGCTGGGCTCGTCAAGAAGACGGCGGGCGGCCTCTACACGTACCTGCCCCTCGGCATGCGCGTCCTGAGGAAGGTCGCCGCCATCGTCCGCGAGGAGATGGACCGCGCCGGGGCGCAGGAGATAGCGATGCCGATCCTCCAGCCGGCCGAGCTCTGGAAGGAGTCCGGCAGGTGGGAGACGATGGGGCCGAACATGTTCAAGGTGAAGGACCGCGCGCGCCACGACTACGCGCTTGCGCCGACCGCGGAGGAGGCGGTTGTCGACGCGATACGCTCCACAGTGTCGAGCTACCGCCAGCTCCCCGTCACCGTCTACCAGATACACTGGAAGTTCCGCGACGAGATCCGCCCGCGCTTCGGGCTTATGCGCTCGAAGGAGTTCCTCATGAAGGACGCGTACTCCTTCGACGTCTCGTCCGAGGCCGCCGACGAAAGCTACGCGGCCATGTACGAGGCGTACAAGAGGATATTCAGGCGCTGCGGCCTCGACGCCGTGCCAGTCGAGGCCGACACCGGCGACATCGGCGGCAAGTCGAGCCACGAGTTCCACGTTCTTGCCGAGGCCGGCGAAGACGGCATCGCGGCCTGCGAATGCGGCTATGCCGCGAACCTCGAAAAGGCGGTGCGCAGGACGCCCGTCCGGAACGACCCCGAATGCCCCGAGCCGGAGATCGTGCCGACGCCGGGCGCGAAGACCATCGAGGAAGTCTCGAAGTTCATGGAGAGGCCGGCCGAGTCGTTCGTTAAGTCGCTCGTCTACGTGGCCGACGGTGTGCCCGTCATGGTCTGCGTGGGCGGCGAAAGGGACGTCAACGAGATCAAGCTCAAGCGCTTCCTCGGCGCGAAGGCCGTTGAGCTTGCCGACCCCGCGACGGTGCTCGACGTTACGGGCGCGAACGCAGGTTCCGTTGGCCCGGTCAAGCCCGCCAAGGACGTCCGCATCGTCGCCGACGTCGGGCTCAAGGGCGGCAGGGGCTTTGTCACCGGCGCAAACCGCGACGACCACCACCTGAGGAACGTGGACCTCGCCCGCGACGCGAAGATCTCCGACTATGCCGACCTCGTCGTAGTGAGGGAAGGCGACATCTGCGAGAAGTGCGGGAAGGCGATGAAGATAAAGCGCGGCATCGAGGTCGGGCACGTCTTCAAGCTCGGCACGAAGTACACCGACGCGATGAAGGCCGTCTTCAAGTCGGGCGAGGCCGACGACGCGGTGATGGTGATGGGCTGCTACGGCATCGGCGTAGGGCGCACCATGCAGGCGATAATCGAGCAGAGCCATGACGCGAACGGCATCGTCTGGCCGTCGTCCGTGTCGCCGTACCAGGTCGTAGTCGAGAACCTCGACCCTGGCGACGCGGCGGTTGACGCGGCGGCTGGCGCAATTGAGGCGGAGCTCGAGAAGAGGGGCGTGGACGTGATCGTCGACGACCGCGAGGAGCGCCCTGGCGTCAAGTTCAAGGACGCCGACCTCATCGGCTTTACCGTGCGCGTCGTCGTCGGGGCGAAGAGCCTCAAGAACGGCGGCGTCGAGATAAAGCGCCGCGCAGACGACAAGTCGAAGACGAAGATCGTGCCGGTGGAAGGCGCGGCGGCAGCCGTCGTCGAGGCCCTTGCCTGAGGGGGGATGCAGCGTGGCGTCGGGCGGCAGGTACAAGTGGTGGCTGTTGCTGCTTCTTGGCGCCGCCTACTTCCTGCACCAGGCCGACAGGGCGATATTCGGCGTCCTTTTGCCGTATGTCCAGTCAGATCTCGCGCTCACAGAGCGCCAGCTCGGGCACATTAACACAGTCCTCTTCCTCACGATAGCCGTCGTCACGTTTGTCGCCGGGTTCCTCGGCGACCGTTTCGACCGCAAGCGCATAATAACCTGCTCGCTCGTCTTCTGGTCGCTTAGCACGATGGGGCTTGGGTTCGCCTCGTCGTTCGCCGCCGTGGTGATGCTCCGCTCCGTCGCGACCGGCGGCGGCGAGAGCTTCTACGGGCCTGCCGCGATGTCGCTCATCGCCTCGTACCACAACAAGACGCGATCGCTCGCCTTCTCCATCCACCAGGCGGCGCTGTACCTGGGGCTAATGCTGAGCGGCGTTCTCGCGCTCCGCGCCCTGGATGCCCTCGGAACGTGGCGAAAGGTTTTCGTGGCGTTCGGCGTTGCAGGGCTTTTCCTGGGCGTAGTGTTCGTCTTCGTCCTTCGCGACGGCGCCCGCGATGGCGCGAGCGCGGCGGAAGGCGCACGGCTCTCGGAGTCGTTCAAGGCGTTCTTCGGCTGCCCGTCGGCGCTTTTGGCCACGTCCGGTTTCGTCGCCATCTGTTGCGTCAACAACACCTACATAACATGGGCCCCCAAGATGTTCCACGAGAGATTCGGGCTGGACGGCGCGACCGCCGGGGCGCACGCCATGTTCTACCACCACCTCTTCGCGTTCGCGGCGATTCTCGCTGGCGGGTGGGTGACCGACCGCTTCGTGGCGCGATTTCCGCGTTTTCGACTTGGGCTCCAGGTGGTTGCGCTCGTTCTTGGCGCGCCGGCGCTTCTTTTGATCGGACGAAGCGGGTCGTTCGCGGCGGCGATGGCGATGACGGCGGCGTACGGGCTTTTTCGGGGCCTTTTCGAGGTGAACACCCACGCATCGGTCTTTGACGTGGTGCCTGCCCGCCACCGCGCGTCGGTAGTCGGGTTCATGCTGCTTCTTGCGATGGGAATCGGCGCTTTTTTCTCCGGCGAGCTTATGGGCTGGGTTTTCGAGACTTTTGGCAGCCGCGCCTATTCAATCGCGTTCGCCATCATGGCCGGGACATACGCGCTTGCCGCGCTTTTGACGGCGTGTTCCTTCTTCTTCACGTTCAGCCGCGCCCGCCGCCTAGCTGAGGTAGGGGGGGGAGTAGTGCCGAGAGTTTGCTGAGTTTTGGACGTGCAGAGGCGTGTAGAGCTTCGCGCATTTCTACACGTTCTTCAAGTTCTCCTATGAGAACAAAAGTCAAGTGCAAAATCGCTTTGGCGATTGCCGCTTGCCTTCTCCGGTTGCTCGATGTACGTCTTTCTCCTATTCGCAGTGTCGGGCTGCCGTTGACGGCTTCGTCGCCCGCCTGCATTCTG
>JAEEHL010000064.1 GCA_016280825.1 Verrucomicrobiota bacterium | reverse complement strand
GACATAGCAAGGGAGGGCAGGGGGAGGATTATCAAGCCTACACCGCATTTCACCCACATGGTGAAAATGACAAATTGCTAATCCTATTGAAAACAAAGGCTGAAAGCCTGATTCGTCGGCTCCAACTGCTTTTTTTAGGGTTAGCGAAACAGCCGCAGGGAGACTTGCCGCCGCGCTATTCCAATTTCTTCAATGCGTCTTTGGCCAGACCATTCCCCTGGTCCGCCGCCTTGCGAAACCACTTAATTGCCTCGGCCCTGTCCTCCGCAATGCCGTAGCCTTTCACGTAGCAATAGCCAAGAATGTACTGCGACTTTGCAAACCCCTGCTCCGCTGCCTTGTGCCACCACTTAACTGCCTCGGTCATGTCCTTCTCCACGCCTTTGCCTGTGAAGTAACACCAGGCTATCTCGTCCTGCCCCAGCACATTACCTTGCTCCGCCGCCCTGCGCCACCACTTAACCGCCTCGGCCTCGTCCTGCACAACGCCGTCACCGTAGAAGTAGCACGAGCCCAGATACAATTGCGCTTCCGTGTTCCCCTGTTCCGCCGCCTTACGATACTGCTCCGCTTTGTCTTCAGGTGTAGGATCCGTCCTGCATCCGCACATCGTCGCAAAGGACAGAAGGCAGGCAATCATCAGCATCTTTCTCATTTTCCCTCCTTGTTTATTTCCCCTCCTTGTTTATCAAACCGCCGCGCTGCTCCAATTCCTTCAATGCTTCTTCTGCAGGTTCAAACCCCCACTCCGCCGCCATGCGATAGCACTTCGCCGCCGCGGCCTTGTCCTGCGTCACGCCTTCACCATTGTCGAAGCACTGCCCCAGCTTGTACACCGCCTCTGCATCTCCTTGCTCGGTCGCCTTGAGATACCACTTAACCGCCTCGGTCTTGTCCTGCGTCACGCCGTTGCCACTAGCGTAGCACAGGCCCAGCCGATACTGCGCCTTAGCATCTCCATGTTCCGCGGCCTTGCGCCACCACTTCAGCGCCTCTGCCATGTCCTCCTTCACACCGAAGCCACTAGCGTAGCACCGACCAAGATTGTACTGCGCTGACGGACACTCCTGTTCCGCCGCCTTGCGCCACCACTTAACCGCCTCGGCCTTATCCTCCGCCACGCCATCGCCGTTGTCGTACCACACGCCCAGAATGAACTGTGCCGTCACATTCCCCTGCTCCACGGCCTTGCGGCACCACTTAACCGCCTCGGCCTTGTCCTGCGCCACGCCGTAGCCGCCGAAGTAGGAAAGGGCCAGATTGCACATCGCCTTCGCATCTCCTTGTTCCGCAGCCTTGCGCCACTGCTCCGTTTCCATTTCAGGTGTTGGAACCTTGTTGCATCCGCACATCGTCGCCAAGGACAGAAGGCAGGCAATCATCAGCATCTTTCTCATTTCCCCTCCTTATTCATCAAACCGCCGTGGAACCGCCGTTCCGCTTTAAGTAGTATATCATATTTGCGCGGGTTTCGGGTTCAATCTTTCTTGGGAAACAACATAGACAACTTGAGAAAACAACTTCCGTTCTTCCGCTCGCAACCGCGAGCGGCCCAGGAAACGGCGCACGGTTGTGCGCCGGGAAAAAGAAAGTTGTTTTTACCAGTTGTCATAGTTGTTTCCTACAAAGCGGAGAGCGCGGCGGTTTTTAACAAACGGATTTGTTCGCGGCTAACGCCGCTCACTGCCTCGAAATCGCGAAGGCCGTTAGGCCTGAGCAAATCCGCTTGTTCATTTCCTTTCTGACCCTCTTAGCCTATTCGTCTCATGGGGCTGTTCAAGGATTTCCACTTGTTTCCTCAAGTCTTGAACTAATCTTGAATACTCGTCTCGTCTTTTTGCAACAAAAAAGATTTCTTCTCTGCGCTGATCACACTCATGTCGCTCATATCGGCGAGATTGCTTAAGAAAAAAATCAAGCCTATCATCTTCCCTGTCAGAAAGCAGGAGCATCATAATCAGACAGCGAGATATCCTATCGTCCTTCCAATACCATAATGATTCAACGGCTCTTCTGAATCCCCGACACCACAGTAAGATAATACTTTCTAGAGGCTCAGCACATTCTTCGTCTCCATAGGTTGAAGCCAAATCCACAACAAATTGATATTCCATAAGCGAATCTATTTCCCGCGCATACTTGTACGCATTTTCTGAAGACAACAACTTCAAAGGAAGATTCATCCATTCAGAGGAAGTGGCTGCCTCATCTAAACTGCAACAGCCGCTGACAAGCAATGCAGCTACACCTAAATATATGATATCAGAATGGTTCATGATTTGATATGTTCTACTGCATATTCTGAGCCGATGTTCATGCAAGAGTGATCCTGCCCTTTGCGCAAGAAGCGCGGCTGTCCATGACGGATGTCAAATCTTTGCAAGGATGTCGGGGATGTTGGACTTGTCGAGCGTCGAGAACGCGAAGCACTTCTTGCCGAGGTGGTTCAGCGACGCGCCGACGTGGATCAGTGTCGTCCTGTCGATGACAAGAAAACGGTCGTGAAACTTGTCGGAGACCTTGACCATGAACGAGCCGCCGTACTGCGCGTTGAACCGCTCAACGTCGACGTCATGGAGAAGCCTGCTCCGCGAATTCTTCACCACGAGAACCGATACGCCCTGCCGCTTCTGCGCGACGAGCGGCAGTACGCAGTCCGCGAAGTACGGGTCGATGATGACCAGCTCTCTCCGCGCCATGCGCACGAACTTCTTCATCTGTTCGAATGCGTCGTATATCTGGCCGTCGTAGAACACCTTCTGCGGAGGGAACCTCTTGTCCTGCATCGCGTCCAGAATCAGCTTGAACCGCTCCTCGTTGCGTGCCTGCGCATCCTCCTGTTTCAGCTGGCGGCGCTCGGTCGCCTCGATGCGCGACAGCAGCGGCGCAAGCGTGGCAAGTGTACGACGCATCGCAACGAACACGTCCATTATGCGGATGCTCACGGCGACGGCGGTCTCGCTTTTGAGCACAGCCGAAAGCATTGCTATTCCCTGCTCCGTAAACGCATATGGCATGTATTTCAGGTGCTGCCCCTGCCGCCTGTTTAAGGTCACAATCTGTGACCTTAAACTCGTACCTACATTTAAGGTCACAATCTGTGACCTCAAGGCAGAGACTTCATCTTTGGCCAACTGGAACATAAAGCGTCCAGGGAAACGCTCTATGTTTCGCTTTACCGCCTGGTTGAGGGCTTTCGTCGGCACTCCGTACAGCTCTGCCAGGTCGCGGTCAAGCATGACCTGCACGCCGCGGATCGTGAGGATTCGCGCCCGTATCGCGTCGGCATCCGCTGCTGCTGAAATGGCTATTTCGTTCACCGCACTTTCTCCCTGTAACGATGCGTATTATATCATATTTGCGCGGGTTTCGCGGGTTTCGGGGTACGGGTCTCGGGTAAGTTGGTGTTCAGAGTTCGAGCTGGAGAAAGGAACGATTCCACTCTCCAACTCCAACTCCTGACTACTGACCCCTGACCACTGGCCCCTGACCGCTAACGGCTAACTGCTAACCGCTAACTGCTAACTGCTGATTACTGACCCCCTAACCACTGGCTCCTGACTACTGACCCCTGACCGCTAACTACTTCCCGGCGACTGGCGAAATGCGCATCGTCCAGGAGACTGGCGCGTTCGGGTCGAACTGGTACTTGTCCATGGGCTTCGTACCGCAGGACGCCCCGCCGAGGCCGAGCTGCCTCACGTCGAGCCTCAAGAAGATGTCGGTCTGCTCCTGCAGCGGCACATTGCGGCGGAATTCGCCGGCCCTGTGCCTCGCCCACTCGAGATCCTGCTCCTCGTAGTGGAGCGCCTGCATGAACATGGGCTCGCTCGCCTCGAACCTGACGCCGCGCCCGGCGCGGTCGGTGAACTCCGCCCAGCGCACGTCGCACTTGCCGCCGTTGTCCTGCGGGCGGGCGTACTCGACGTACTGCTCCCTCACGGTCGAATTCCACACGCCGAGGAACGCGCCGGAAAGGCGGTCGACGTAGTTCTCCCACGGGCCGCGCCCGTAGTACTTCATCCTGCCGAACGTGCGGCCAAGGCGCATGGAGAGGCCGAGGCGCGGTATCTGCACGGGCATCGTGCCGAACGGCGTCACCTTGCTCGCGATGTCGATGGAGCCGTCCTTCGAGAACGTCCACGTGGCCTCGTGGATGAAGCCGGCGGACTTCCTGCCAGTCACCCTCGTCGTGACCTTGATGCCGTTGGGCACCTTTTCGATCGGCTCCGGATGGTACGAAAGCTGCGTAAGGCCGGAGTGCAAGAACGACTCGCGCATCCAGATGTCGTTGTCGACGAACGCGCGCGAGCACGTGAGGAGCGGGCCTGCGACGATCCCGGGCGCGGGGTCGCACAGTATCTCGTTGCCGCGCATGACGAGCCTGCAGAGCGTGCCGGACTTCTTGCAGAAGATGGCGGTGGTGCGCCCGCACCCGACCGTAACCGTCCTCTCGTCCTCCTCCACGACTACCTCGTCGCCGCCGTCGGCCTTGAACGAGCGCGGGGCGCCGGGCGCGATGCATACCTGGTCGGATGCGGCCACCCACCCCTTCGGCGCCCAGTCGGTCGCCTTCTTCGTCTTGAAGCGGAAGTTGAAGAACGTCTCGCCCTTTGCGCCGCCCTCCGGGAGCTGCGCCTTCCAGTCGAAGCCAAGCGAACCGGTCGAAAGCGGCGGCACGGCCGGAACCTTGAACGCCCCCTTCTTCACCGCCACGCCCTCGACGACGCATTCCCATTCGCCGTCGAACTCGTCTGCGAACGTGAAGCCGTAGCGGTTGACGAGCTTCAGCTCTTCGCCCTCCTTCACGACATGCAGCCCCTGGTAGACGTGGCCCACCTCAAGGAGCTTCGGCGTCACCTCGCGCATCGCGCCGATCACGCCGTTGCAGCAGAACGGCCCGTCGTTCGGGCGCTCGTCCGAGTCGCCGCCGTACGCGAGGAACTTGCGCTCAAGCCCGCTCTTCGGGTCGATCTTCCCCGACGAGCGCCAGACGGCCTGGTCGATCCAGTCCCAGATGCAGCCGCCGATGAGCCCGGGATAGGAATACACCGTCTCCCAGTATTCCTTCAGGTTGCCGACCGCGTTGCCCATGGCGTGCGCGTATTCGCACATGACGAGCGGCTTGCCGGGGAAATGGTTGTTGCCGAGGCGCTTGTACTTCGCCCGCGCGCCGTCGTCGTCCGGCTTTTCGTTGGCGAGCCTGCCGCGCTCGTCAAGCCACTCGACCGAGGGGTACATCACGGAGTCCACGTCGGCGTCTACGTTGCCGCGCTCCCAGTGGACTGGGCGCGTGGGGTCGAGCTTCCTTATGGAGTCGATGGCCGCCTTGAAGCAGGGGCCGTGGCCTGTCTCGTTGCCGAGCGACCAGAACGTCACGCACGTGTTGTTCCTGAAGAAGACGACGTTGCGCTCGTTGCGCTCGACGATCGTGTGCTCCCACTCCTTGAAAAGCCCAAGCCCGTTCTGCTTGTAGCCCGGCTCGTGGCCCTCGACGTCGGCCTCGGCGATGACGTAGATTCCGTAGCGGTCGCAGAGGTCGTACCAGAGGCGGTGGTCGGGATAGTGGCACGTGCGCACGGTGTCGATGTTGTAGCGCTTCATGAGCGTTATGTCGCGCATCATCTCTTCGAGCGAGACGGTGCGCCCGTTGTATGGGCTCGTCTCGTGCCTGTTGACGCCGTGCAGCTTGATCGGCCTGCCGTTCACGTAGAACGTGTTGCCCTCGACCTTCTGCTCCTTGAAGCCGATGCGCCTCATGCGGATGTCGCCGCCCTTCCTGACGACGAGCGTGAAGAGATACGGGTTCTCGGCGCTCCAGAGGCATGGCATCTCGATGTGGAAGTCGTACCTGGGCTTCTTGAAGTCGAGCTTGCCGATGACGTTCTTCGCCGCGTCGTAGATCGTCGCGTTCCATTCGCCGTCGATGCCCTCGATCTCGAGCGAGGCGCTGTCGCAGATGCCGTCCTTCGCCTTCACCACCGTCTTCGCGGAGAAGTCCCAGATGCCGTCCTTGGGGCACGACCAGATCGAGACATCGCGGAAGATGCCGGAATAGCGGAACATGTCCTGGTCTTCGACAAAGCTGCCGTCGCACCACTTGTACACCCTGACGGCGAGGACGTTCTTCTCGCCCGCGGGGCGCAGGAACTTCGTTATGTCGAATTCAGAGGCGAGCTTCGAGTCCTCGGCGTAGCCGGCCCTCTCTCCGTTCACCCACACGTAGAACGCGCTCCCTACGCCCTCGAAGCGCAGGATGACGCGCCTGCCGCCCATCCACTCGGCTGGCACGGTGAACTCGCGCCTGTACGACGAGACGGGGTTGAAGTCGTGCTTCTGGGTGTGCCTGTCGAGGATCGCCGCGAAATTCGCGTTGGAGGGGTTCGACGTGTTGGCATGCGGGTACCTTACGTTGACGTAGCCGACCGTCCCGTAGCCGTGCATCTCGACGCAGGAGGGGACGGCCAAGAGGTCCCACTTCGCGTCGTCGAAATCAGGCTTCCAGAAGTCCTGCGGCGCAAGGTCGGGGTTGCCCGCCCAGCGGAAGCGCCACTCGCCGTTCAGCGATGCGACGTACGGGGACTTCGGCTCGAGCGCGTCGGTGAACGCATCTGCCTCCGTCGCGAGCGGCACGGTATAGGAGCGCGCCGGAAGGCGGTCGATGGAGTTTACCGCCGGATTTTCCCAGTCGTTCGCGACCGCCGCCGCGGCCACAATGCACATTGCTGCAAGTGTCGTCATCTGTTGATTCCTTTCTTTTCCGGCGCGAGTGCGCCCAAAATTCTCTCGGCCCACATGGAGGCGAGGTCGAACTGCCTTATTGAAAAGCTCTCGTTCGGGGAGTGTATCGCGTCCTCGGGCTGGCCCCAGCCGACGAGAAGCGGCGACGCACCCGAAACGCGGGAAAGCATCGAGACGCACGGTATCGACGCGCCCTCCCAGAGAAACGCCGGACCTCGGCTGTCCATCGACTCCAGCACCTCCGTCGCCAGCCTGAAAAGCGGAGTGTCCAAGGGGAGCCTGAAGCCCTCCGAAAAGCCGGTTGCCTCGTATATCTTGAGGGTCAGCCCCTCCGGCACCCTGCTTTCGAGATGGCGGCACACCGCCTCGAATGCGCCGCGCGGCGACTGCCCGGGCACAAGGCGCATCGATATCTTCGCGAGCGCCTCGCACGGTATCACAGTCTTCGAGCCAGGGCCGCCGTAGCCGGAGTGGATGCCGTTCACCTCGATTGTCGGCATGAACGAGTTCCGCTCGACGACGCTTCTGCCGCGCTCGCCGCCGCACGGCCTGCACCCTATGTCAGCCTCGATGGCCGCCTCGCCAGAGGACGAAGCCTCCGCAAGCTCGATCTCGCGCGCCGAAGGCGGCACGATGCCGTTTGAAAATCCATCGACGGCGATTGAGCCGTCGTCGTTGTGCAGCGACGCGAGAAGCCGCGCCATTGCGCCTGCCGCGTTCGGCGCAATGCCGCCGTAGATGCCGCTGTGGAGGTCGCACTTTGCGCCCTTCAGCGAAACGGTGAAATGGCAGACTCCCCTTAGGCCCGCGATTATCGTCGGCCTCAAGTCGGCCACGGCGTTCGTGTCGCTTACGAGAAGGACGTCGGCGCGGAGCTTCTTCGCCATGCCCTCGGCGACGCGCCAGATGATGTCGCCGCCGCTTTCCTCCTGGCCCTCGAGAAGCACCTTGATGTTTATATCCGCGTCGGGAGAGGCGGCCAGGAAGCGCTTCATCCCGCAGAAGAAGGCAAAGAGCTGGCCCTTGTCGTCCTGTGCGCCGCGGCAGTACACGCGCCCGTCCCTCTCGACCGGCTCGAACGGGTCGCTCTTCCATTCGCCCAGCGGGTCCGGCGGCTGCACGTCGTAGTGGCCGTAGAAGAGAACCGTGACGGCGTCCGGGCCCACTATGCGCTCGGCATAGAGGCACGGCGGGCCGGAAACGCCGTCCGGAAGGCGGAGGGAGGAGGAAAACCCGATGTCCTCAAAGGCCGTCTTGAGCCATGTCGCGCATTCCACGCAGTCGCGCTGCTTCGTCTTGTCGACGCCTACGCTCCTAAAGCGCAGAAGCTCGAAATACCGGGCTTTCTCCTCCTCCGTCATCGCCAGAACCCTACTTGGTCTCGGTCGCCTTGATGCGGTCCCACGCCTTGACGTAGAGCTCCCTCACGGCGGCCTTGTCGCCGGAGAAGTCCCTGAGGACCTCGCCCTTCGCGAGCACCTCGGGCGAAACGACGATCTTCTCCTTCACCTCTTCGTCGATCGCGGCAAGCGCGGGGGCGACGGGCATCGGGGCGAGAACGTATTCCATGTTGCGCTTCGCGACGTCGGCACGGTAGAAGAAGTCGATGAACTTGTGGGCAAGCTCCCTGTTGGGGGCGTCCTTCGCGACGACGAACTCGTCGCACGCGATCACGAAGCCCTCCTTCGGGAGGCTGAAGCCCACGTTCTCGTCGTCCTCCATGATCTGGATGGAGTCGCTGGAGTAGCCGTGGCCCACGAACCACTCGGAAGACGCAACGGCCGTCTTGTACTGCTCGTTGTCGAACTTCGCGACGTTCTTCTTCCACTTGATGACGAGGTCGGCCGCGGCCGCGATCTCCTCGGGGTTCTCGGTGTTGAGCGAGTAGCCGAGGCACTTGAGCGCGCCGCCTATCGTCTCGCGCATGTCGGAGAGAAGCGACATCCTGCCCTTGAGCTCCTCGCACTCGAAGACGCGCCAGCTGTCGATCGGCGCCTTGCCGATGCGGTCCTTGCGGTATGCAAAGCCCGTGTAGGTGACGGCGTAGGGCACGTTGTACTCCATCGTCTTGTCGAGGATCGCGTTGAGGTACGTCTTGTCGAAGTTCTTCTCGACCTCGCCAAGCATCGACTTGTCGAGCTTGGAGATCATGCCTGACTTCGCCATGAGCGGAATCTGGTACGAACTCGGGGTGATGATGTCGTAGCCGGTCGACCCGGCCTGCAGCTTCGCGAACATCGTCTCGTTCGAGTCGAACGTGTCGATCGCCACGGAGCAGCCGAACTCCTTCTCGAAGTCGGCCACGACCGACGGATCGAAATAGTCCGCCCACGTGTACACGTGCAGTGTCGGACCCTTCGCGCCGCAACCGGCGAGCAGACCCGCGCCGAGCGCGGCAGCCGCCACAGATACCTTCAGACCCTTCATTTTCGTCTTGTTCCCCTTTTCCTTTTGTTGTTTGTTTTTCCTTCAGGCGCCGACGACTTCGTCATTCGTCGAGCGTAAGATCGTCAAGTTCCGACTTGGGCTTCATCTGCTCCTCCATGCTCTTCTTCCTCTTGGGCATCAGGATCGCAGCGTAGTTCACCCTGACCGGATACCACTCCTTCTCCGTGTTCTTTATCTCAAGCACGTTCTCGCCCTTCACGATCCACGACGACGGGAACTTCCACGAATGCTTCGAGTACGGCCCGTCCCAGCCGTGGTTCAGCGGGTTGCTGCCCGCGTACACCTTCTTGCCGTTTATCCATATCTCGAATTCGCGGCTTCCGCCCTGGCCGTAGATGTTGAGCGTGCAGTCGCCCTTCGCAGGGAGGAACTTGACCGTCGCCTTCGCGACGCCCGCCCCGCCCGCCGGGATGTGGGCCGCAAAGCGGGTCCCCACCGTGCGTCCCTTTTCCTCCGGCGACGGAAACAGCTCGGCTCCCGCGTGGTGGAAGTCGATTGCGTCGAAGAGGATGTCGCCTTCGCCCTTCTCGTACCCGGAGGAAATGGCGGAGTCGCGCGTCTGCTCGAGCCAGGCGGCGAACTCCTTGCGGAAGTCCGGCGGGTTCTTGACCGCCTTCAATATGCCGTCGGCCCACCCGAGCGCGCGCATCCACGCGCCCATCTCGTTCATCTTCGCCGCGCCGACGAGCTCGATGGCCCTGTCGGTCGCCTCGTGGATCTTCTTGAGGTCCGCCTCCACTTCCTCAAGGTTCTCGTCGCGCACGCGCGTGTCGATCTTGCCGTACTGGTAGCGGTCGAACCTGGAAAGCGTGCCGACAACGGAAGAGAGGATCTCGTAGAGGCCCGCGCCGACGTACTGGTCGAGGCCGCGGCGCTGGCTGTCAACCATGTCGTAGCCCTTCACGTTCCAGAGGCAGTCTGCAAGCGAAGTTATCTGCGGGCACTCCATCGGCGTGTGCGAGTTCTTCTGGTAGCCGTAGATGTCGTTCTCGAAGAACCCGGGGTAGTGCCAGCCGTTCCAGTCCGTCTTGTCCACGATGTACGAAAGCCCGTAGTGGGGGCCCGTCCTGTTCTGGAAGAGGATGGGCTTCCTGCCGATGAGGTCCGTGAACCACTTGACGGCGGCGGGCGACTTCTTGTACGAGCAGACGCGCTCGCCCGTCCAGCAGATCAGCACCTCGGGAGGAAGCTTCTGGAGGCTCTTCAGGTACTTCTCGCGGTCGTCGGGGTAGTTGTGGCGGGCGGTGGGGCCCCAGTAGAACGGCGGGCAATACTGGAACTTGAAGTCGGGGTATTCCGCCTTGATGGCGTTGTACCACTTGAGGAGATGGTCCGCGTCGTAGTCGGAGGGCTTGAGGCCCGTCGCCTCGTCGTCCTTCGTGACGACTTCGTACCGGCAGTCGTCGTTCGGGTAGTATATGCCCACGCCCAGCGCGGCGATTTTCTTGCCGGCCTCTATCTGCATGCCGAGGTAGCTGTTCCAGCAGTACGGCCAGGCCATGTTCTGCGTATAGGAGAGAAAGCCGTAGTAGAGGTCGAGCCCGAGGTCCTTGAACTCCTTGCCCATCTTCGCGGCCATCATCATGTTGAGCGGCGTGTAGCGCCCGTTCGTGAGCACGTGCCTCTGGTGGGTGACGCTGTTCATCTTGTTGAAGACCGTGAACTCCGTGCAGTCGCCCCAGAACGCGCCGAGGTAGCCGCGGTGGGCGCAGTCGGGCCAGTCGTCGATGCGGCAGTTGCGCATGCGCTTCCCGGCGGGGTCGAGTATCTGGATGAACGAGACGATGCCCCAGAGGATTCCCTGCCTGTCGCGCGCGGCAATCGCCGTTCCCTTCGCGTCGGCGTCGAGGCTGTAGCCCTCCTTGCGGTCGACTCGCGCATTCGGGTCGAGCGAGATGGAAAGAACGTACTTGCCGGACTTCCCGAACGAATGCTTGAACCCGCGGGAAGAAAGCTTCCTCAAGAGGATGTACTCGACGCGGGCGTCGCTTTTCTCCACGCCGGAGAGGTTGATCGTGATCTCGGGGCAGGGCGTGAACGTCTCGGAATACTCCGCCTTCTGCGCCTGCGGGAACGCCTTGAAGCCGGTGTCGTGCGGCATCCCGAGACGGTCGGGCGAGCCGCCGGTCAAGTAGTGGTGCGCGGTCCTCGCCCAATTGCAGAAGACGGCGCTGCCCTTCTTGTTCTTCGCGTTGACATACGTGCTCAGCTCCTTCAGCGTCTCAATGCAGTCGTTCGTCCTGCCCGCGCCGAACTGCGATTCCGCAACACCGTAGAGAGCGCACGAGCAGGCAAGGTCCTTCGCCTTGGAATTCGCCACCGCTTTCGCGTAGGCATCTTCGGCCTCGGCCCAGCGGTCGCGGAAGATAAGCGCGTCGCCGAGGTCAATCCACGCCTCCACGCCGCGCGGCCGCTCGTCGGCGTTCTTGCGGCATAGGGCGATGTACCTGTCGCTCATCTCGTCGCACTTCTCCTGCGGAAGAGGCGTCAGCGAGTCGGTCGGGACGTCGCGCCAGCGGCGCTGGAAGCCCTCGCACCACGTGCTGTAGATGCACGCGGGGATTTCTTCCTTGAGTTCGACCATCACGGCGTTCTGCCTCCCGACGGGAGTGTCCGCCCCTGGCATTTCGTCGGCGATGGCGGCGGCGGCAAGCGACAGAATCGCGGCTATGGACTTCTTCATTGGCTCAGGCTCCTTTCGCGCGGCATGCGTCGTCATTCGTCGAGCGTAAGCTCGTCAAGCTCGTTCTTCGGGCGCATCTGCTCCTCGAGGCTCTTCTTCTTCTTGGGCATCAGAATCGCCGCGTAGTTCACCCTGATGGGATACCAGTCCGTCTCCTTGTTCTTTATCTTGAGCACGTTCTCGCCCTTCACGATCCACGACGACGGGAACTTCCACGAGTGCTTGGAGTAGGGCCCGTCCCAGCCGCGGTTCAGCGGGTTCTTGCCGTCGTATATCGTCTTGCCGTTTATCGTTATCTCCATGACGCTGCCCGCGCCCTGGCCGTAGACGTTGAGCGAGCAGTCGCCCTTCAGCGGGAGGAACTTGACGGTCGCCTTCGCGACGGCCGTGCCGCCGGCGTGGACGTGCGCGGAGAAGCGCGAGCCTATCGTGCGGCCCGTGTCGTGTTCGGGCGCGGGGTATATCTCGGCGCCTACGTGGTGGAAGTCTATGGCGTCGAAGAGGATGTCGCCCTCGCTCTTCTCGTAGCCTGAGGAAAGCGCGGAGGCGAGCGTCTGCTCAAGCCAGTTCTTGTATATCTCGCGGAAGTTCGGCGGCTTCTTCACTGCCCTCAGTATGCCGTCGGCCCAGCCCACGGCGCGCATCCACGCGCCCATCTCGTGCATCTTGGCGGAGCCCACGAGCTTGATGGCGTTCTCCGTCGCCTCGTGTATCTTCTTGACGTCCCTCTCGACGTCCTCGAGCTTCTCGTCGCGCACTCGCGTGTCGACCTTGCCGTACATGTAGCGGTCGAAGCCGCTCAGCGCCCCGAGCGCGGGCGCAAGCGCGTCGTAGAGCCCCTTGCCGACGTAGTGGTCGAGGCCGCGGCGGATCGAGTCCTCCTTGTCGTACGCAGGCGGGTTCCAGAGGCAGTCGGCAAGCGACGTTATCTGCGGGCATTCCATCGGCGTGTGGGAGTTCTTGTGGTAGCCGCGGATGTCGTTCTCGAAGAACCCGGGATAGTGCCAGCCGTACCAGTCCGTCTTGTCGACTATGTACGAGAGGCGGTAGTGCGGGGCCGACTTGTTCTGCGAGACCATGGGCTTCTGGTGGATGAGGTTCGTGATCCACTTCACCGACGAAGGGGCCTTCTTGAACGAGCAGACGCGCTCGCCCGTCCAGAGTATCGCCATGTCCTCGGGGAAGCACCTGAGGCTCTTCAGGTACTTCTCGCGGTCGTCCGGATAGCGGTGGCGGGCGTTGGGGCCCCAGTAGAACGGCGGGCAGTATAGGGCCTTGAAGTCTGGGTATTCCGCCTTGATCGCGTTGAACCACTTGAGGATGTGCTCGGCGTCGTAGTCGGAGGGCTTGAGGCCGGTCGCCTCGTCCTCCTTCGTGACTACGGCGTACCTGCTGTCGTCGTTCGGGTAGTAGATGCCCGCTCCGAGCGCGGCGATCTTCTTGCCGGCCTCGATCTGCATGCCGAGGTAGCTGTTCCAGCAGTACGGCCAGCCCAGGTTCATCGTGTAGGTGAGAAAGCCGTAGTACAGCTCGAGCCCAAGGTCCTTGAACTCCTTGGCCATCTTCGCGGCCATCATCATGTTGAGCGGCGTGTAGCGCCCGTTCGTGAGGACGTGGCCCTGGTGGTTGACGCTGTTCATCTTGTTGAAGACCGTGAACTCGGTGCAGTCGCCCCAGAAGGAGCCGTTGTAGCCGCGGTGCGCGCAGCCAGGCCAGTCGTCCAGCCGGCAGTTGCGCATGCGCTTCTCGGCGGGGTCGAGTATCTGGATGAACGAGACTATGCCCCAGAGGATGCCCTGCCTGTCGCGGGCGGCGATCTTCGTGCCCTTCGCGTCCGCGTCGAGGCTGTAGCCCTCGCTGTGGTCCACGCGCGCGGCGGGATCGAGGGCGATGGTGAGCGTGTACTTGCCGGAGGGCCCGAACGTGTACTTGAACCCGCGCGAGGAAAGCTTCCTCTCGAGAATTAGCTCGACGCGCGCGTCGCTCCTCTCGACTCCCACGAGGTTGATGGTGATCTCGGGGCAAGGCGTGAACGTGTCGTAGTACTCGGCCTTCTGCGCATTGGGGAACGCCTTGAAGTCTGTGTCGCGCGGCAATTTAAGCCTGTCGGGTGAGCCGCCGGTGAGGTAGTGGTACGCGGTGCGCGCCCACGAGCAGTAGTTGTACCTGCCCTTCGGCGCATTCACCTTGAGCTTCGAAAGCTCCTTCAGCGTCGCAATGCAGTCGTTCGTCCTTCCGGCGCCGAACTGCGCCTCCGCGACGCCGTACGCCGCGCGCGCGTAGTCGTAGTTCTTCATCCTCGAATTCTCCACGGCCTTCGCGTACGCCTTCTCGGCCTCGTTCCAGAACTCGCGGTAGATGAGCGCATCGCCGAGCTTGGCCCACGCCTCGACTCCCCGCGGACGCTCCGAAGCGTACTTGCGGCAGTAGGCGATGTACCTGTCGCTCATCTCGTCGCACTTCTCCTTTGGCAGCGGTTCAAGGGAGTCCGTCGGGACGTCGCGCCAGCGGCGCTGCTCGCCGTCGCACCACACGTAGTGGTAGAACTCGGGAATCTTGTCCTTGAGCTCGGTCCTCGCGTCGCGCTGCGCGACTATCGGCAAGTCGGGGTCGATCATGTCGTCGGCGACGACTGCCGTGGCCGCCGCCGCCATAAGTGCCGCAATTGCTGATTTCATCCTTTCGTTCCTCCGCTCCTCTGGTTTTCTTCGTAGTATATCATAAATTCCCGACAAATTGGCAATCTTCACGCGCGGACAGGCGGCACCGCCGTTTGCGCGAACGCACGCCCCGGAGATGGCAGTCCCGGCACTACTTCACCTCTTGAAGCACGTGGAACGTGGAAGACGTGCGCATGTCGCGCACGGTCGGGCCGAACGCCTTCATGTGCGGAGTCTCCAGGTGCGCCTTCAGCGCCTCGACGGAATCCCACTTCTCGAGCATGAACATCGTGCGCTCGCCGAACTTCATGGGCTTGTCCCAGTCGGTGTCGGCGTCCTTCAGGAGCGTATAGAGCCTGCAGCCGTTCTCGGCGCGCACGGTCGGCACCACGCCAAGCGTCTTCGCGGCGTAGTCGGCGACATCGGCGTCGGGCTTGAGGTCGAAGCGGCAAAGGACGTACACTCCGCCCTCCCGCTGCGCCGGCGACTGGGGAGCCGCCGCGCGACGCGCAAGCTCCCTCTTCGCCTCGTTGAGCTGCGACCTGAGCGACAGCACCATCACTGCGAGGGTGCCGACCACGACCATGTGGACTATGAGCCTGAATATCTGCTTTGCCATCTTTCTTCCTCCTTGCTATTTCGCGGTCTTGCCGCAGAACTCCTCGAAATACCCCTCCACCGCCGGAAGCCATATCGTCCTGTAGGCCTCTTCGTTCGGGTGGAGCTTGTCGGGCATGCACCACTTGACCTTGCCGTCCTTGTCGAGGAAGCGCGAGTAGACGTCTACCCATACGACGTCCTTGCCGTCGGCGAATTCCCTGGCGATGGAGTTCGCCTTCTCGACCTTCTCGCGCATCTGGGAGCCCGGCTCGTCGCGCGGGAATATCGGCAGGAGGAGCACCTTAGCCTGCGGCTGCTTCTCGCGCACGACGTCGAGCACGGCCTTGATGCCGGCGGCGACGCCCTCCGGGGTCGCGTGCTTGTTGTGGCCGAAGTTGTTGGTGCCGATGAGAAGCATGATGCACTTGGCCCTGTAGCCGTCGAGCTCGCCGTTCTTCGCGCGCCAGAGGAGGTGCTGCGTGCTGTCGCCGGAATAGCCGATGTTGAGCACGGAGTACTTCTTCCTGAGCCCTTCGACGAGCTCGCGGCATTTCTCCCTGCGCTCCCAGTTGTGCGTTATCGAGTCGCCCATGAACACGATGTCGAACTCGCCGTCAGACGAGACGATCTCGCGGCGCTTCGCAAGGACCCTGTCGAGCCACCAGTCGAAATCGCCGTAGCCCTCGCTGCGGATGCGCGAGACGGGGAACACGGCCTCGCCCTCCCTGAACCGGCTCTGCCCGGTCTGGAACATGACGGGCGCGTGGCGTCCCCTGCAGGGGGCGCCGGCGAGAATCGCGTCGATCATCGGCGCAATCGTCTCGTGCCATATTTCGTAGCCGAGCGCGTTCGGGTGGAGAAGGTCGTGGAAGACGTCGCGCGAAAGCCGCCCGTCGGACGTGAGGAAGCGGTCCCTCGTCTCGCACCAGAACACCCGCTTGCCGTCGGCGAACCTCACGAGCTCCCTGTTGACGACGTCGTTGCGCAGGCGCACGGGGTCTCCCGCGTCGGCGCCGCGCGGGAAGATGGAGCAGAGGACGATCTTCGCCTCTGGCTGCTTCTCCATGATGACGCGCAGAATCTCGCGGACGCCGAGTATCGTGTCGGCAGGGGGCTCCTTCTCGAACGGGAAGTGGCCGGCGTTGTTCGTGCCGATCATGAGGACGATGCACTTGGCCTTGTAGCCGTCGAGCTCGCCGCCCTTCTCGAGGCGCCAGAGGACGTGCTCCGTCCTGTCGGCGGAGAAGCCGAGGTTGAGCGCCTTCGGGTATTCGCGCTCCCAGACCGGCTTGCCGTTCGTCTCCCAGTAGTGCGTGATGGAGTCGCCTATGAAGACGACGTCGGCGCCGCCCGCGGCAACCGCCTTCATCTTCTCCTCGTGGCGCGGCATCCACCACGACTTCGTCCACTCCGCGTCGGCCGGACACGGAACAAGCGCGCGGATTTCGCCGGCATTTGCAACCATCGCCGCAAGCGCGGCAATAACAAGCGTCATTTTCATGGCTTTGCGATTCTCCTTCGAACTGAAGTTCCAATGCCGCGCAGTATATCATATTTACGCGGCAGTGTCATCAGAATTGCCCAAACCCGTCTCAAACATCAAGTTATCATCCCGGCCTGCGGGGTCTGTCCCCACGGTCTCCATGCCCGCTCGGGGGCCAGTTGATTGCCATCGGCGATTTATGATATAATACAGCCGCATGTGCAGTTTGGTACGAGCTGCACGCAACATAGAAAAACAAAAGGAGTAGCATGAGCGAAGAAACCGCAAATGTTGGCGAAGGTGCCAATTCCACCGGAATCAACGACACTTCCAAGAAAGTGACCGCGAAGATCAGCGAGTACAGCGGCAAGGTCGATAAATGCATCGAAGGCGCGCTTGGCGTTATCGGCAACCGCCCTTGGGATTCATGGCTCGGCACCGCGAACGGATACATCTCAAAGTTCCTGCCTGCGGCAATTGCCCTTGCCGGCGTCCTTGCGTGCTTAACTGGCCTGATCACCATGATAAAGAACGATGCCCCGTTCTCCATGGTCGTAAAGCAGCTTTTCGTCCTTGTGCCGGTCCTCTTTGCCATGCACCTTGCCCCCAAGGCGCTCGCGCTTACCCGTTCGTTTGTCGAGAAGGGCGAGCCCCTGGCCATCCGCCCCGAATTGCTGTACATCATGAAGGTGGTGTACGGGATCGGCGGGCTTCTCCTCGGCGCATATCTGCTCCTGAACTTCGACGCGAGCCTAGTGGGCCTTGCGATCGCCGCGATAATCTTCGCCGTCCTGATGATAATATGCCTTGAGCGTCCCGCCATTGTCGGCGTGAAGTCGGAGTATCCGACGAACTGCGTCGAAGAGGTGATTGCCCTTATGCTGTTCCCGATCAGGGTGGTCATTGCGCTGCTTACGCTGCTCATCGGCATGGCTGCGGTCGGCGGCATCGTCTACGGCGTCGTGCAGTGGTTTGACGACGGGCTTGCCGCCGCCTTGACGTTTGGCGCAACGGCGCTTGCCCCGTTCCTGGTCCCGCTGGTCGTGTATTTCTTCTATCTTGTCATTGCGTTCGCCCTTGACTTCTACAGGGCGATCGTCTCGATTCCGCGCAAGCTGGACGAACTGAAGAAGTAAGGTCCCCCATGGTCGACTGACGACCTCGAACCACCCCCTCTAGGGCAGAGGGGGTGGTTTTTGATTGGCCCCAAGCGGTGGCGGCGAAGCGCTACCCCAGGCAGATCAGCGCGACGCCGGCGACAATCGCCGCCAAGGCGACGGCCTTGCGCGCAAGGTTCGTCTCGTGGAAAAACCTCGCGCCTAGGACAAACGTGATCACAACCGAAAACCGCCTCATGAGCGACGCCGCCGACACTGGCGCTCCCGGGCAAGCAAGCCCATTGAAGTACAGCCAGTCCGCCGCCGCGAGAAGGATGCCGACGAACGGGATTGACCAGCGCCACTCAAAATGCGGGCCGCACGCGGAGACCGCCCTGCCTGCCGCCAGCGCGACGGCGTAAAACACCACGAGCCCCGCCTGAAAGACAAGCTGCACCGCATCGACCGGAAGGCCGCGCACCTGGAAGATGTACTTGTCCCAGATTGCGGAAAGCGCGGAGAAGAACGCTCCCGCCACCGCGCACCACACGGCGCGGTTCCTGAAGAAGTCGATTCCCTCGTGCCTCCCCGCCCACGAGAAGGCGAAGTACCCGGCGAACACCGCCGCCATGCCCGCCGCCTGCACCAATGAGGGCCGCTCGCCGTAGAGGAAGAGCGCTATGAGGAAGACGAGCGCCGGCGCCGACGCCCTGATCGGCGTCGCAATCGAGATTGGCAGCGTGCGCAGGGCGCGGAACGTGAACACCCAGGAAGTGCCGACTATCGCGCACTTGACGGCCGAAAGCGCCACCACCTCCCGCGTCACTTCCGCTGCCGCGCCCAGCCGCCCGGAAAGCGCCATGGCCGCCACGTACGCGGCGCAGCCGAAGCACGTTGACATGAGCAGCGTGGGCAGCACGGCGTTGTCCCGCACGCTCGCCTTCTTGGCGAGATCGTAGAGCGCAAGGAAGACCGCGCTCGCGAGTATCCACGACGTCCAGTTCATCGCCTCGGATCCGGCCCTACTGCACGGGCTTGAAGAACACGCCGAAGTTCAGCGCGTTCCTGCGGCCGCCCTTCTCCGACGGGCGGTTGAGCACCCACGGCTTCCCATTCTGCGCGTCATATACGACAAGCGTGCTCGAGCCGCCGCCGTCCATCTCGACCGCGTCGGCCACGCCCTCCGCGCGCAGCATGCCGAAGACATCGTCCTTGTAAGCGCCGACGCTCCAGCCGGGCTGCCTGCCGTCCACAACAAGCAGCACGAGGGTGCGGCGGGCGGCATCAAGCCCGAATACCGTGCGCGGCGGCTGCACCTTGCCTTCGCTGCCCCACGCCCGCCCGGGGAGCATTGGCTCGCCGCCATTCACGAGAATCGAGAATCCGCAAAAGGCGAACGCGACGTCGTTCGTGCGCGAGGGCGGAACCGAAGGGGCGATCTCGGCCCTGCCGTCCCTGTATATGACGAAGAAGGCGCCGTGCGCGGGCGACTTTCCGTGGGAGAGCTCCACGCCATCCGAGACGTTCCACGAATGGAACGCGCCGTAGGTGGAGCGGTATGCCGCGCCGCAGTCCCATGGATACCACGGAGAGGAATTCACGGCCACGGCGAGCGGAACGCCCGCTGCCCGCCTGCGGGCCATGAAGTCGGCGGTCCTCTCCCGCTTCGTGTCGATGAGGACGACCTTGTTCGTGTAGTCCGGCATTGGCTCGCCCCAGCGCGGGTCGCGCTCAGTGGCGGTAAAGCCGATTCCCGGGGTGGCGAGGTCGATCCTGACGACGAACGCCTTGAGCTCGCGCGGCGACTTTACCGCCATCGCCTTCATTTCCACGCCCTCGCGCAGCGAAACCGGCCGGCTCCACATCTCGTGGCCTTCCGGCACTTCCGCAAAAAGGCAGAGTGGAGCAAGTAGAGCCGGCACCAGCCCGGCCGCCGCGTCAGAAATTCCCATTGACGATCGGGAGCACCGGCAGCCATCCGTTCTTCGCGATGACGTTTACGAGCCCCAGCTGCAATCCGCACTCCATCGTCTCCGCGAAGTTGACAAGCCCTATCTGGCAGCCCCTCACCGCCCCGCTCGCGATATTGACGCCGAAGAGGAAATAGACCCCGCACTGCAGCCCGTCAACATCGCAGGCATAGTTGACGATGCCGTCCTGCAGGCCGGTGAACTTGGCGGTCGAGACGTTGAATATGCCGTCCTGGAGGCCGACGAAGGAGCCGGCGTAGTTCATGAGGCCGAACTGCAGGCCGGCAGAGCGGCTGCCCCACTCGTTCTTCATGTCGGAGCTCCAGTTGACGAGGCCAAGCTGCCCGCCCATGAGACGCCCGTTGGCGATGTTCACGCCGCCCACCCCGACGCCTGTAAACTCGCCGGCCGTGCGCTGCGCAACGCCAATGTCAAGGCCTGTGAAGTCATGGCAGTCGCCATAGACGAGCGAGAGGCGAACCCCGCCAACGTCATAGCTGCGCGAAGGCGCCTGGACTGGCGTGACTAGAGAGACCATGACAGGAGTGTATTCGGCAGCGGCGACCCCCGCGACAAGGGCGCACGCGCCCGCAACAATAGATCTAATTTTCATGCGGATCAGAGGCCCAGCTTGCCCTTAGTCGCCGCGACGACGCCACCTGCCGCGTCCGCGCCGCTGTGCGATATGGCGTTGAGCTGCGGCACTTCGGTGGGCCCGATCCAGCCGGCCTTGACGCCGACATAGCCATAGAGCCACAGGCACCCCAGAACAACCAGCACCAGCCCTACCACCGACGGCAGAACACGCTTGAGAATCATATTGACCATTTCATTTCCTCCTCTTGCCGCATAGTATACCAAATGCCGCGCCGAATCTCAACTGCGAACCGCCGCGCACCAACCACGGATTGCACGGCTCACACAGGAGCTAGCCGTGTAGAGTTGACGATAGCGGTCGTTCGGGTATTTCGACGGCGCGGAGCTTAGGCACTATACGGTCTAATCGTGCTCGTCCGTGGCCGTGACGCCCTTGGCGCGCATGGCCACAAGGCTCGGCGGCAGCCCTTCCGAAACGAGCGCCTTCCACACTTCCGGCTTGTTGTCGAACGGATTGAACAGGTAGATGCCGGGCGCGCCCTGCCGGTACATGCGGTCGGCGAAGAGCGAATATTCGCCGACATTGTGACCGCGGCGCCTGCCATTGACGACCAATCCGTTGTCAAGCCCCGGAACGACCGTCACGCCAGTTCCGTCGACAAGCCGCGCCCATTCGGCATACGGAAGGTTGAAATCGGCACATCTCCAGAAGTTGCAAGGCACAAGCCAGTCGATCCACCCTTTCCGCGCCCAGGTGGCGAAGTCCGTCCCGCGCGCAATGGCGGTTTCCGGGCGGGACGAGACCCGCGCCCCGACGAGGACCTTGTGCCCAAGACGCGTCGATGCGGCGTCTGCGAGGCGCCGCGCCTCGGCCATGATCTCGTCGAGGCACCACGAATATGCAGAGGCCCGTCCCGGCGGAAGGTGCTCGGTGAAGCGCATCCAGTCTAGTTCGAGGCCGTCTATGTCGTAGCGCCCGAAGGCCTCGGCAAGAAACGCCTTCCAGTAGTCTCTCACTTCCCTGTGCGAATAGTCGAGGGCGAAGTCGGTCCAGTTAGTCCCGTTCGCGGACGGAACGCGGCGAAACTCGGGATGGTCGCGCCAGAACGCGGAGTGCATCGTGTTCGTCGGGTCGTCGACGCAGTGTACGTCGTTCATGCGGATAGAAAGCCAGAACGAAAGGCCGCACCTGCGCGTCTCGTCGGCCCAGACCGAATAGAGGTCGATGCCGTCGTCATGCATTGCCTTGAGCGTGCGCTGCCAGTCTGGCGCGTTGATGCCGGGCCGGTCCACGCCCGCCCATATCGGCTCCATCACGCGTGAATCCCAGTTGGCGCGCATTGCGTTCGGGCATGCGAAGAAATGCGTGACGGCGCCGCCTGCGGAAATGCGGCGAATGTAGTCGCGCAGGCCGGCTTCCGTCGGCGGCCCGCCGAACTTGCGCCCGCAGGCGTAGGCGGAGTTGTCCTCGTTGTAGATCAGCAGTTTGCGCCTGGAAGGCGAAAGCGCCGTCCGGCAGCCGACAGTCACGACGGACGCAGCCGCCGCGGCGAGAAACTCCCTTCTTGTCCCTGAAATCGTCATGCGCGAATTATATCATTTCCGCACAGGCTTTTCCAGAAATGCCCGCCCCTTTACCCTAAAGTCTCAGTTGGAAGCCCACTTGCATTTTGCATGCCAAGCCTGCCTTGCTGTGTCAGCCTTCCCTGCCTTCCGAACGTGCGCTCACGTAAAAGGCAACCGTGCTCCCTTGTTTCTTTGGGCGAGATGCGCGTCCATCGCCCCTCTCGACGTATACTTATACGCCTTCGGGGGCGAGTCCTGCGCATCTCGCCTCAAATAACCTAAAGTCCGCTCGGCTTCGGCCCTTTACGTGAGCGCGTTTGGCATCTCTGTAGGAGTTCGTCGCGCGGTGCGAGGTCTCGGTCTCGCTACCGTTCCCCGTCTCGGCGCTCCCGGCGCCTGGACGGTG
>JAEEHL010000063.1 GCA_016280825.1 Verrucomicrobiota bacterium | reverse complement strand
CTCTGTGTCTTCGTGTCATAAGTTCCCTCCGTGTTTTGCGCCGCAGGCGAGGTGGCGGCTAACTGCTAACTGATAACCGCCCCCTGACCCCTGACCACTGACCCCTGACTACTTCGTCTCTCCCTTCGCCATACGCCTCGTCCCTCTCTCCGCGCCCGACTTTGACTTGTTGGGATTCGAACCCAAACCATTTCAGTTGCAGGTCATTCGCAAGTGTCACGGCTCTAAGCGGAGGTTTCTCTATCTTCTCCGTGTTATAGCGCCGCGAGGCTAACTGCTAACCGCTAACTGCTAACCGCCCCCTGACCCCTGACCACTGACCCCTGCTAACTGACCCCTGACCCCTGAATCCAGTAGTCAGTAGTCAGTAGTCAGTGCTGACCCCTGACCCCTATCCCCTATCCCCTATCCCATACTCATCTCTCATCTCTCATCACTCATTACTCATCACGGTACGAGCAAACCACCTAACTACCAAACCATCTCACCACCTAACCATCGCACTATCTAACTAAATATGATATAATACGCGGCAGATGAAACGAACACGCATAGACAGCCGCGGTCTTCGTCGCGATGGCATGTATACTGGGCATGCTTGCATGAACGCCTGTTCAACATATACAGTTACGCTTATACAGAAGGGTTTTTGCCAATGGGCAGTTTGAAGAATCGCGTGCATTTGCTCATAGCCGCCGGAGCGGTCTGCTTGGTTGGCGCATGGCTTGGCATCTCCGCCTACATCGACCGCCTGAACTGCGAAAGGGAGTACAGGGCGAGTGTTGAGGCACAGGCCGCCGCGGTGTTGTCCTTCGCCCGCAACGCGCAGGACGAAGTCACGGGTTTCCGGTCGGGAATGGACTCGGCGATAGCCAAGGTGGAGGACCACTACTCAAGTGCGACAAATGAGATGGCGATCTTGAGCCGAGGGAGGTGGGCTAACGAGAAAATTCGGCAGATACTGGCGGAGACCGAATCGGAGCTCGCCAGGGATGAATTGAAAATTGCTGCCGCCCTGGAAGTAAAAGCGCGCGTGACGGCCGCACTTGAGCGCATAGTTGCCGACCTTGCAGAAATTGAAGGCATGTCGCTTACAAACGAGGCAACGCTGACGATGGCCCACGAGAGGGAGAGGGACTGTTTGGATTCGTTTTACGCAATAAAGCGGTCTCCAGACATCGAAGAACTCGTAAAGTTCAAGCGCCAGTTCGATTCAACACATTTCGAACGGATTGTATTCAATGCCAGACGACGAATCCAGATTGTGCTGAATTCTCTACCGCGCCGATGATTTCTTGCGCGTAACCCTTGGGAACCGAAATTCTCTGCAACTCAGCGCGAGATAATTCGGCCTTGTGAGTTCCGCCGCTGCTCGCCGAGGGAGGGGGGGGTATGCACCCAATGGACGCGAGGCGTGCACCCAATGGATGCGATCGTGTGCACCCAATGGACGCAAACGTCACCACCCAATGCACGAAACCGCATGCTCCCAATGCGACCGGACGCTACCACCCAATGCACTTTCGCCGCGCCTGGACGCTAAAGTTTCTTCTACGATTTGTTGTTGGAATCGCCGCGGAGATATGATATAATACGAGGCAGGGCAGAAAAAACAAGTACTCATCCTGTTGGTTCCAAAAAGGAGCATTAGCTGGGTCGTCCCCGGCGGAAGGGAAACTTCGAAATGAGATTTATGCGGATTTTTGTTGTACTTGCGGTGGCTCAGTCGCTTTCTGTCGGGCTGGCGGCTCCTTTCGGCGTCCGCCTCGGTGAGAGGCTGGGAGATCCACTTCCCGCGCTGACGGCGCAGAGTCTTGAACTGTTAGCGCTGACGAATGGCGACGTCTCTCGTTTCTCAGAGCAGAAAAGTTTCTCTGCGCCGAGATTCCAGCGTCGCTCTACAGGAGTCGACCTGTCCCGGCCGCTGATGGGTGTCTCGAGGACCGATGTTGAAATAGACCAAGACGGCGTGGGTTATGAGTTTACGATTCGGGGACGCTTTCGCAGGGGTCTTGCGAGGGAAGAGAGTCTTCGCAAAATTGAGGCGCTTCGCAAGGACGTTGAGCGTGAATGTGGTATCAAGTTGAACGAATATTCTTTTGCGTCAGGAGTTGCCTTTGGGGGAAGAGGTGGCAGCCCGAGGACGCTGCCCTCGGACACTGTTGGCGGAGAAGGTCGCGGTCCAGAGCTTTGGGCAGACCTTGACAGCGTTATAGCTGATTCCGTGACGACTCGTGACGGAATGTGCGTGTCTATTTGCTGCGGTGTAAACACGTCTTCGTCGAGAAGATTGTTGAAAGATTCGCCTATTCGGGGTGGCATAGACGCGTCTTTGTCGAGCGAGACAGGTGCGAGCGGAATGGATTCGCCGGTCGATGTCACCGTTAGAGTTATTCTTGTCGATCTACTTCGGAAGGCGGAAGATCGTGCGGCAGCAGAGAGCAAGCTTGTCGCGGACAGGAAGGAGATTGCGAAGTCCGCTCGCATCAAGGAGTTTCTCGGCGTGGAGTTCGGCAAGCCGATGCAGATGCCCACCAACGAATTGACAAAGGCGCATTATGAGACATGGTCGCAGGTCGACAATGGTGAAAAGAAGGACCATGCCAATGTTTCTTACTGGAAGAAGAGTCTTAAGGTCTCCAAGGATTTGCAAGTTCCGTTTGTAGACAAAATTTATGTCGCTTGTTCGTATGAGACTCTATGCGCATGCAAAGTGTGTGGCTATGGATATGTTCCGAAAGATGTAGACAAGCTTGAAGCGATACGGCGCTTAGATAATTTTGCGCTTGAAATGAACAAGAAGTATGGCATAGCCATGCACAGGGGGATAATCCCTGCCGATGAAAAAGAGGGAGAGCTCAGAGTCAAGCGTCTTGCCAATGATTTTGTTCAATATGATTTCCAAAACGATTATGTGATGGTGTCCTTATATTTCAGTCTCAAAAGAAGCAGTGTCAGTTTTACGCTGGAAGACATGTCCGTTTCGAAGACCATCAGGGAAGAGGGCTGGGAAGCGATTTCCGAAAAGACCAAGGACGCAGAGGGCAAGTGACAGAAGAGTGGCAGGTTCAGACATGATGGGTCAAAAGGGTCAGGCCCGTCCGTATGTTCGGCTCTGCACCGCGAAGCCCCAAGCGAAGCGTTAGCCTCTCGCCTTTGCGAACTTTGCGGACTTTGCGTGAGGATAGAGTTGGAGTTCGAGTTCGAGAGTGGAATTGTAAAATCCATTTTCCACCAAGCACAATGCACCAAGCACCACCTAACTATCGAACCACCGCACTACACTAGCTAAATTTGATATAATACGCGGCAGATGAAACAGACACGCATCATATACAGAAGGGCCTTTTATGAGTGACCTCGTATCGGTAAAGATGAGGGCTTCGCTCTCGGGGCTGCATGTTTCCGGCGCGGAGAAGATCGTTCCCGTGTCGTCTGCTTCAAAGGTTGCGTCGCGGCTTGTCGAACGCGCCTTGTCGCACGAGCGCGGCACTCCTGATTTCATCAACGTCAAGATCGAGTCGCTTCCCTCGGACATCCTTCGTCTCAAGGCGCTTCCTGTAAAGACTCACGCCGTCGCGACGCCGGCCGAAGGGCGCGCACTTGCCGCACGGCTCTTGGCCGAAGCGGGAATTGCCAATGCCGACGAAATCATGGCGCGGTTTTCCGAGACGCATTCGCTTCGTGGCGCGATGCTGCTCGATGCCGACACGCTCGAACGGCTTGAACCAGACCAGTCGCGCGGCGTGCGAGCGACATACATGGACGATGCCGCGGCGCTTGCGAGGGGAACGGCTGGCGTAAAGAACCACTACGCCGAGGCGATCGTCCTTGCGACAAAGGTGCAGAACGCGCCTAACATAATCGCCGAGATCTGCGTGTCGGACGACCCTGACTATGTGACTGGCTATGTTGCAACTTGCGAACTCGGCTACCGGCGGATTGCCGTCCTCAAGGAGAAGGGCGACCCGAACGGCGGACGCATCTTCCTCTATCGCGGCCCGCGGGACGGAGTCGCAAAGACGATTGAGTTCCTTGAAAAGACCCCTGTCCTCGTAGATGACGTTCCGACGCTTTCGTCCGCGGCGAATGCGCCGCGCCGATTCGACGGTCTTGCGGATGCGCTCGATGAGCGTCAGGCGGCTGGGCTTTCGCGCCAGTGTCGGACGTTGGAAGGCCCGACAGGGCCGACGGCTGTTGTCGACGGCCGCGAGCTCGTCGTTTTCGCGTCGAACGACTATCTCGACCTTGCGCGCGATCCCCGTGTCGTCAAGGCGGCGGCGGATGCCGCGAAGGAGTTTGGCGCGGGGTCGGGCGGCGCGCGTCTTACGACCGGCACGCAACCGCCGCATGTGCGGCTTGAAAACGCGCTTGCCAAGTTCAAGGGCTCGGAAGCCGCGCTCCTTTACGGAACTGGCTACATGGCGAACGTGGGCGCGATCTCCGCGCTTGTCGGGAAGGGCGACGCGGTCCTCTCCGACGAATTGAACCACGCTTCCATCATAGACGGCTGTCGTCTCTCGGGTGCAGATGTCCTCGTCTATCGCCATGGCGACATGGAGGACTTGGACCGCAAGCTTGGCGCATGCCGCGAACATCGCCGCCGCCTTGCCGTTTCCGACGGTGTATTCTCGATGGACGGCGACATTCTCGATTTGCCGCGCTTTTTGGAGGTGACGCGCCGCCACGATGCGTTCTCCATGGTGGACGAGGCGCATGCGACCGGCGTTGTCGGCCAAACGGGTAGAGGCCTTGCGGAGCATTTTGGCTGCAGCCTTCCCGATGTCCTGATGGGGACTCTCTCCAAGGCGCTTGGGGCGGAGGGCGGTTTTGTCTGCGGGTCGAAACTTCTTGTTGAGTATCTTCGCAACATGTCGCGGCCTTTCATCTTCTCGACGGCTCCTTCGGCAGCCGTTGTGGCGGCGGCCGACGCGGCGCTTTCGGTGCTTGAGGCGGAGCCGTGGCGAGTGGAGAGGCTGAGGGAGAACGTCGCCTTTTTCGTAGGCGAGCTCAAGGCGCACGGAATTGCGGCCTCGACCCAGTCGGCAATCGTCCCTGTCCTAGTGGGCGACGAGCGCCGCGCAATGGCGGTTTCCGCCGCGCTCGAAAGGGATGGGATTCTTGTTCCTGCAATCCGCTATCCGACTGTCGCGCGCGGCTCGGCGCGTCTCAGGGTGGCGATAATGAGCGCTCACGCCCGCGAACAGCTTTCCCGCGCAGCTTCGTTGGTTGGGCGAGAGCTAAGTGGGGAAGTGAAGAAGTTCTCGCGCCACATGGGCGTTGACACGATACTCACGAACGACTACCAGCCAGTCTCCGCTGGAACCGGCCTTCGCTGAATCCCGACAGAGCCTCACAGGCTCATGCCTCCTGCGAAATTCTGGTTGCTACACCTCGTTTTTCGCCAAACCTCCAGAGTAGGACATAGAGACTGGTTTGGCGGAAGATTTTATGATATAATGCACGGCATGGACAAGCGCATGGCCGAGTTTTATAGCCCGGATCCCGCCCGTGGGGTCCGCCGATTCGCTTTTCCGCATTTCAGGGTTCTGCTTTTTGCCGCTATTTGCCTTCAGGCGCTGCTACCCGCAGTTGGCGAGAGCCTGCCCTTTGACAAGCTCGACGACATCAAGGGGCCTTACGACGGGATGGGCGCGTCGGGCGAGGCGCTGTATGTGCTGCCGCTGGGCATGGCGGGCGGCTGGCCGATTCGCGCCGTCTGGTCTTCGGCTTGTTCCACGCGTTCGCCGTATCTCGGGTTTGGATGGCGCGTTCCCGCGCTTGAATCGCGGTTTGTGCGCCTTGACGAGCGACGCAGCGCATTCTACCAGCCGGATGGCTACGTGCGCATTTTCGTGCCGGCGAAGAACGGAAGAAAGAACGTGCTTACGGGCGGGCCTGCATGGGAGGCCGTTATCGACGAGGACAGCATCCGCGTCACCGCCGATCCGCATGACGGAGCGCCGAAGTCGGTCTTCTACTTCTCCAACGGACGCCTTGTGCGCATGGACTGCGAAGAGGGGAGCTTCGAAATCAAGTACGAGGACCGCGTGGCGACCAGCATCGTCTCGCGCGGCCGCCAGCTGCTGAAGGTCGTGCGCCATCCGCCGCCGGAGAAGTCCACGGAGTTCCGCTTCTCCGGCGCTAACTCAAAGGTCACTGCCGTATGCCGCCCCGTTGCGGTCTTCGTCGAGCCAGAAGATTCGCGCTCCGCGTCGGCCGTTGCGCAGGAGGACTGCCTCGCAAGTCTCGTGAAGGCCGACGGCACGCAGAACTTTTCGTATGGCGCGGCTGCCGGCAGCGCGTTCTTCGACGTCGACGGCCTGCGCTGGACGTGGAGCCCGCATACGCGCAAGCTGCTCAGGTTCGGCAACTGGACCTACACGATTGGAAGTACGGCCGGCATGGACGAAGAGGTGTCCTTTAGCCGGTGCAACGTAGACGGCCGCAGCGAGTCGTATTCCTCGAACAGGAAGACGGGGCTTGTCATGCAGAGATACACCAACGGCCTGACAATTGAATACAGGATGTTCACTTCGGGGCCGCTTGCATATCGCCGGGTGAGGTGGATCAAGAAGACGGAAAGGGACGGCACGATAACCAACGCGGAGTACAAGTACAACAAGGAAGGCCGCCTCTGGTACCGCAAGACTTCGCGCCGAGGCAGTACGGTGGAACTGTGGCTGAACGACTCGGGGAGGGTCATCCGCAGGCGCGAGGACGGGAAGGAGGTTCCGCTGAGATGAATGCCTATTTCCTTTTCCGCGAGGGCGGCGCGAACTTCGCCTACCATGTGTCGTCGGGGCGGTTCATAAACATGAGCGAGCCGGCGTATGACCTTCTCGAACTGCGCCTTGCGCATCCTGCCGACGAGGCGAACGCGGCGTTTCTCCGCCGCCACCCGTCCCGCGCGGACGTGCTTGACGACGCGGCGAAGCTTGAGGCGGAAGGGTTCTTCGAGCCGCCAGACCCGCTGGACAAGGACGACGGCGAATTCGAGGCCGAGCTTGAGGGGCGGTTCTCGGGGCCTTGCAACACGCTTGTCCTTTCCGTGGCGTCAGGCTGCAACCTTGCCTGCCGCTACTGCTACTGCGGCGTCTGCAGGGACGAGCTGCCCGACAGGGGGCTTATGTCGGAGGCGACCGCGCTCCTGGCCGTGGAGCGGCTTTTCGCCGCCGCGGATCCAGATGTCGACGTGCGCATTACGTTCTTCGGCGGCGAGCCGCTTTTGAACAAGCCCGTCATAAGGCGCGTCGTTGCGCGCTGCAACGAGCTTGCCGCCGCGCGCGGCCGTAGGGCGGGCTACTCCATGACTACGAACGCGACGCTTATTGACGACGAAATGGCCGACTTGATAGTCAGGAACAACTTCGGCCTCATGGCGAGCCTCGACGGGCCGCAGCCCCTGCATGACGCCCAGTGCCCTGCGCGCGCAGGCGGGGGGTCCTTTGCCCTTGCGACCGCCGGCATCCGCAGGCTTTTCGAGCGCGGGGCGAGGGTGACAGTGCGCTGTACGATGGCCCATCCCGCGCCGGACGCGATGGAGCTTATACGCTTCTTCTCCGGGTTCGGCGCATCGCGCGTCGTGCTGGGCACAGTGTACAACCCCGCGTTTCCGAGCGAGTGCGACTTCACGGAAGACGACGACCGCGCGTTTCGTCGCTGCGTAGGCGAGAAGGTCATCCCCTGGATGGTTTCGGAACGCGCGGCGGGCCGCACGCCGATCTACGACCCGTTCGACGAGATATGCGATTTCCAGTCGGAGGAACGCCACGACGACAAGGTTCCGGCGATGCGCTGCGGCGCATGCCACGGAGCGATGGCCGTGGCCCCGGACGGCACTCTCTACCCGTGCCATCGGTTCGTCGGCATGGAGAAATGGGCGCTTGGGCGCCTTGAGGACGGCCCCGACATCGGCCGCTGCAAGGCGTTCTGGCGCGAGTACCGCGCGGCGACCAGAAAGACCTGCGCGGGCTGCTGGGCCTATCGCGTCTGCGGCGGGCCTTGCCCGTGGGAGGTTGCGCGGCCCGACGGGACATTTGGAATTGTGCCGCGCCTGTGCGAGGACATACGCGCCTGGGCAAGGCAGGGGGCAGTCTATTTAAACAAGGTCGGCATGATCGACCGCAACAAAGGAGGGAAAGACAAATGACAACACGCAGGAAATTCACCGGAGGGTTGCTGGCGTCCGGCATGCTGGCGAACTTCGCGCTTGTGGCCGCGCCGAAGGACAAAGACAAGGATAAGGATAAGGATAAGGATAAGGATAAGGATAAGGATAAGGGTAAGGATACGAACAAAGATAAGGACTCCGGCAACAACGGCAATCCGTGCAATGGCCACGGAAAGGCCGACCAGTGCCACGGCAACGGTGCCAAGGCCGACACGGTGACGCCGCCGAATCCTTGCAAGTCGAGCGCTCGCATGGGCGAGGACCAGACTCCTCCGCCCGCATGCAAGTCCGCAAGCGGCAAGGAGGACCACGTGGAATGAGGAAGGCGGCCGTGCTCGCGGCAGTTGCGTCGTTGGCGATGATGCAGCTGGCGCGGGCGGACTACACCGGAGGCAGCCCGTCATATCGGCTTGTCGAGCGGACTGTCAAGGTAGACATACGCGGCTATGACATACTGACGCTGTTCCTTCGCCTGCCGGAAGGTGGGAGGGTGGACGGCGTGTTGTGCCTTTGCATGCTGGGCTCGGGGTCTGACGTCGTGCGCAAAAGGCTGCTTGGCGAGACGAAGAGCATCCCCGCGCTTGACTTTGCCGCGAGCCGCAACCTGGCGGTGGTGGCATGGTGCTCGCGGCAGCAGTGGGATCCGTCGCGCAACTGGGACGAGCTGCAGAGGAAGAAGAGGCGGAAATTCGACAGCAACTTCGACATTGTCGCGGATGCGTGGGACAATGGCATCAGCTACTTTGTCGCCAACCACGGCCTGCCCGAGTCGGGATACCTGATGATGGGTACGTCCGGCGCGGCGCAGTACGCGCAGCGCCTGGCGCTACGGCGGCCCAAGAGGTTTCTTGCCGTGCACGTCCACATAGCGAGCAGCTTTGACGTTCCCGTGAAGCAGGCTTCGTCGCTTCTGTGGTGCGTCACCACGGGGGAGAACGAGCTTGGCTACGAAAGGTCGCTCAGGTTCTTCAGCGCCGCGCGCGACAAGCCGATGTCCTACCCGATCGTCTACAAGGCCTTTCCCGGCCTTGGGCACGAGGGCGGCGCAAAGGTCACGGCCCTCGGGTTCGCCTGCTTCGACTACGCCCTCAGGGAATACGCCCAGGCCACAAGCAGGAACCACGGCAAGCCCACCATGCCCGACTGGGCGGAGATATTCGCGTCTGCGCCCCTGGTGGCGGACGTCTTCAACCAGGGCGTCCATCCCAAGGCCGACGCCGCCTGCGTGCCGCCTGAGTTCAGGATGCCTCTTCCGCAGCAGCTTCGCGACGCGTGGATGGCGGAATGACCATGCTTGCCTCAGTGTTGTTGGCCTCCTCGCGCTGGGATTTCGGGCTAGACAATCCCAACAAGGCCGCGGCGATACTGGCGTTTCTTGTTCTCGTGCTTCTATCGGCGGCAATGCGCGCGAGGCGCGCCTGGGCCAGGTGGTGCTGTGCCGCGCTTTCCCTCGTGGCAGGATACGGCCTTGTGCGCACGTTTTCGCGCGGCGGGCTGGTCGCGCTCGCTGTCGGCGCGATCGTCCTCTGCGCGGGGTCGTGCAAGCACCCCTGCAGGCGGCTCCTTCCGGCGCTGCTTCTCGCCCTTGCGCTTGCGGGCGCGGCGATATGCACCGGGTTCGCGGAGCGGATTGCGAAGAGCATGCCTTCCGCAGATGCTTCCGTAGGCAATCGGCTTGCCGTCTGGAAGGCGGTTCCCGCAATGGTCGTAGATGCGCCCGGCGGATGGGGGCTTGGCAATGCGGGCGACGAATACATGGGCTGGTACCAGCCCCTTGACAGGCACGAACGATACCGCACGCTCGTCAACAGCCACTTCACCTGGCTTGTGGAATTCGGTTGGGCGGGGCGACTGGCCTACACGTGCGGGCTGCTTATCTTCCTCGGCATGGGCATAACGAGGCTGAGGGCGCGCGGGGACCCGCTTCCCCTTGCGGTGTATGCGGGCTTTGTCGCGTCTGCGTTCTTCAGCTCGGTGGCGGAGGAATGGCTTGTATGCGCGATTCCCCTTGCGATGCTGCTTCCAATGCTCAAGACCTTTGTCTTCGAGGCGACCCCGCGCATGAGGCGCGTGACGCTCGCGGCGGCCCTGCTCGCTGGAGTTTTGCTTCTGGCGGGCGTTGCCGCGCTCGGCACCGTCTTTAGGCCAGAGGGGAGCATGCCGATGCGAAGGTCGTATGACGGGGCAAGGCTCATTGCCGGAGATGGCGAGCCGGTCGCATGGGTCGTCGTCGACCCAGAGGCAATGGGCGGGCCCGCGTTCGGCCGTATTCTGCGCGGCTTTATGGAGAAGTCGGGGGGGGGCGCCTATGGAATGGCGCAAAGTCTCGCGGCGGTTCCGGACGATGTGCGGCATCTGGCGTTGTGCGGCCGCGCGGCGGACATCGGCGCGGAGGGGCTTGCGAGGTTCTCTGCCCTTGACGACGTGCGCCTGATTTCGCCGCGCCATCCGAAGAAATGGCTGGCCGCGCGGGCGAAGACGCCTTGTATCCGCGTGTTCTGCGGCGAGTTTTCGCGTTTCTTCCCAGAAGGTGACGCCGAGGGGCTGACAGTTGTCGGCGGAGCCGCCGAGTTCATTCCTGACTGGCCGCGCCTCGCTCTGTCCGTAGACGTAGGGTCAGGTACGACAGGACAGACGGTAGTTAGGTAGTTGGTTTTGCACCATCGCACCATGAAAACCATCTCACCATCAAACCATCGATATACCTATACGAACTCCGCGTCTCCGCGTGAGATAAAATTGTTGGTTGAGACGGCGAAAATAATTTCTTAAAATTACTACTTGCGCTATTGTGAGCGTTTTTGATATAATACGCATATTCTTCGCATGAAGAAGGTTGCGATACGGGCAGGTACATCCCGCCACGTCGTGACCGCACACGCATGAAAGCGCCCGCGGTTACGATTACGGATCGCGGGCTTTTTCTTGCGCTGAAAGGCCCTGCAGGGTGCGTCTGGGAAGGTCTCCCGAATGTCCTTGCGGAGCCGACTGGCTTGAAGACACAGCCGCGAGCGGGGCGCAGATTCCGGCCCCTCGCGCCAACGGGAGAGATTCCGTGCGCGGATGTCGCGGCCGTCGCGGCCAGGTGAACGAAAGGCAAAACGAACAGAAGGGAAAACAATGCAACAGCAGAAAGTGCGCATCCGCCTCCAGGCATACGACCATCGTGTGCTGGACCAGGCCGTCGGCGGCATCATCGACACGGCCAGGGGCACGGGAGCGCAGGTAGTCGGGCCAATCCCGCTGCCCACGAGAATCGAGCGGTTCACCGTGAACCGTTCCCCGAACGTCGACAAGAAGTCGATGGACCAGTTCGAGATGCGCACGCACAAGCGCCTTCTCGACATCGTCAACCCCACCGCGCAGACGATCGACGAGCTCAAGAAGCTCAATCTCCCCGCCGGCGTGGACATCACCATCAAGGTCTGAGGAGGGCGAGATGG
>JAEEHL010000062.1 GCA_016280825.1 Verrucomicrobiota bacterium | reverse complement strand
GGCGACGCGGCGAAGAGCGTAGGCGGGGCCGCTGCGGACGCCGCTGGTGCCGCGGCCGGCGCGGTAGGCGACGCCGTCAAGGGAACTGGCAACATGATAAAGGGGCTTTTCAAGTAAGAGAAGGATAGGGTCAAGAGAACAAGATGAACGAGAATGGGGATACTGGCGACCACCGCGTCGAAATGACGGTGGACGGGCTCAAGGAAGACTTCGAGTGGCATTTGAGGTATACGCTCGGCAAGGGCAGCATAAGGGCGACGCGCCGTGACGAATACACGGCGTTTGCAAACGCCGTGAGGGACAGGGTCGTGGAGCGCTGGATAAACACGCAGGAGCGCTACCACCGCGAGAACGCGAGGCGGGTCTACTACCTCTCGCTCGAGTTCCTGATGGGGCGGCTTCTCGGGAACAACGTCATAAACCTGAAGGCCGACAAGATCTGCCGCGAGGCGCTTGGGCGCCACGGCATAGACTGGAACAGCCTGCGCGACTTCGAGACCGACGCGGGGCTCGGCAACGGCGGCCTCGGGAGGCTTGCGGCCTGCTACCTCGACTCGATGTCGACGCTCGACCTCGCCGGCATGGGCTACGGCATCCGCTACGACTACGGCATCTTCAGGCAGAAGATCGTCGACGGCCAGCAGGTCGAGGAGCCTGACCAGTGGCTGAAGCACGGCTATCCCTGGGAGATGGCCCGCCCCGAGTACTCCCAGCTTGTGGGCTTCGGCGGCAGCGTCGAGTGCGTCTCCTCCAAGGGCGGCAAGGCAAGCTGGCGCTGGACGCCAGCCGAGACGGTGGAGGGCGTCCCGTACGACCTGCCCATAGTCGGCTACGGCGACACGGTGAACTCGCTTCGCCTCTGGTCGGCCAAGGCGGTGGACGAGTTCGACTTCGCCGACTTCAACAAGGGCTCGTACGTCGAGGCCGTGGAGAAGAAGGTGCTTGCCGAGAACCTCACGAAGGTGCTCTACCCGAACGACAGCACGATGGCCGGCAAGGAGCTTCGCCTCAGGCAGCAGTACTTCTTCGTCGCCTGCTCGCTGAGCGACATCCTGAGGCGCTTCCGCGAGCTCAACAGCGACTGGTCGGCCCTGCCCGACAAGGTGTTCATACACCTGAACGAGACGCACCCCGCGCTCGTCATCCCCGAGCTCATGCGCATCCTGATGGACAACTACGGCGTCGAGTGGAACGACGCATGGGAGCTGACGCGCCGGGCCACGGGGTACACGAACCACACGATCCTCCCGGAGGCGCTCGAGAAGTGGCCGGTCTCGATGATGGAGCGGCTCCTGCCGCGCCACCTCCAGATAATCTACGAGATAAACGGGCGCTTCCTCCAGCAGATAACCGCCACCTACCCCGGCGACATGGACCGCCTCCAGCGCATGAGCCTCATCGACGAAAGCGGCGAGCGCTACGTGCGCATGGCGAACCTCTGCATCGTCGGGTCGTCTTCCGTGAACGGCGTCGCGGAGCTCCATACGCAGATCCTCAAGGACACTCTCTTCAGGGACTTCTACGAGATGATGCCCGAGCGCTTCCACAACGTCACGAACGGCATAACGCCGCGCCGCTGGCTCTTGAAGGCGAACCCGCTTCTCTCTAAGCTCATCTCCGAGAGGATAGGCGACGGCTGGATCACCCGCCTCGACGAGCTTAAGAGGCTCGAGGGCCTTGCCGACGACACGGGCTTCCTCGACGCGCTGGGCGAGATAAAGCGCGCCAACAAGATGCAGCTCGTCTCGTACGCGAAGTCGTCGCTTGGCATGGACCTCGTGCCCGACGCGATCTTCGACGTGCAGGTGAAGCGCCTCCACGAGTACAAGCGCCAGCTCATGCTCGCTCTCTACATCGTCATCTTCTACAACAGGCTCGTCAACAACCAGTCGTACGACCCGGTGCCGCGGCAGTTCATATTCGCGGCGAAGGCGGCGCCCGGCTACCACATGGCGAAGCTCATCATCCGCTTCATCCACGCGATAGCGCGCGTCGTGAACTCCGACGCCCGCACGCGCGGGCGGCTCTCGGTCGCGTTCCTGCCGGACTACCGCGTCTCGCTCGCCGAGAAGATAATGCCGGCCTCAGAGGTCTCGGAGCAGATTTCGCTCGCCGGCATGGAGGCCTCGGGCACGGGCAACATGAAGTTCATGATGAACGGCGCCCTGACGCTCGGCACGTACGACGGCGCGAACGTCGAGATACACCGCGAAGTCGGCGACGCGAACATGTTCCTCTTCGGCATGAGGGCCGAGGAAGTCGCCGCCCGCCGCGCCTCGTACGTCTCGCGCGAGTGCTGCGAGCGCAACCCCGAGATAAAGGCTGCGCTCGACATGGTGGCGCAGAACGCGTTCTCGCAGTCCGAGCCCGGGCTCTTCGACCCGATCCTCCGCAACCTCATCGACTACAACGACTACTACATGCTCCTTGCCGACCTCGACAGCTACTGCGCCGCGCAGGACAGGATAGACGCGGCGTACCGCGACGCGAGGCGCTGGAACAGGATGTCGCTCGTGAACATCGCGAGGTCCGGCTACTTCTCGTCCGACAGGGCGGTGATGGAATACGCGAGGAACATCTGGCACATCGAGCCGATGAAGAAGTGAAGGGGGCTCGGTGCTTGACCTGGGCGCATCGCGTGGCCGATTGAACGTGCTTGGTGGCGTCGCCGCGCTCCTTCTTGCGGCGGGCTGCTCGCGTGGAAAAATCGAGCGCGTTGAGTGGCCTGTCATGGGAACGATCGCGGCGGTGCAGTGCCGTGCCGATTCCGGCGCTCGTTGGCCTATGGTGGACGTGCCTTTCGTCAAGAAGGTCTTTTCCGCTGTGGAAAAGCTGATGAATGCACACGACCACGATTCGGAGCTGAGCCGACTTGCGCCTTTGGGCGAGGAGGAGATACTTGCGAACTGCAATCGCGGGGTTCGCCCCTGCTACGAGGCGGCGTTCAAGCTGATGCGAGAGTCCGGCGGCGCGTTCAATCCGCGATGGAAGGGGCCTAAGACGCTCGACCTCGGCGCGATTGCGAAGGGATATGCGGTGAGCCTCGTCACCAACGACTTTGCGTTTGTAAGCCAGGCGGACATGCTTGTCGATCTCGGCGGAAACGTCAAGTCCGTTAGAGGGACATGGAAGACCGGCGTGCGCAATCCGTCTGGCGACGGATTTGCCGCGGTCGTCGACCTGCGCGAAGGCGAGGCGCTTGCGACGAGCGCGACATACTACCGCGGGAGCCACATCTACGACGGGCGCACGGGGATGCCCGTCTCGAACGGAGTTGCGTCGGTGACGGTACTTTGCAATTCTGCGATGTGGGCGGACGGCCTTTCCACGACGCTCTTCGTGCTGGGTCCGGAAGAGGGAAAGAAGTTCTTGGACGACAAGCTGAAACTTCTCGTTGGCGACATGGAAGTATCTGCGCTGTGGATAATGGCGGACGGCAGGGAAATGAAGGTAGATGCTGACAATAGGTTCTTGACGAATTTGAGATGACTATCGGCAGTAGAGCGGAGAATCTGGGCAAGGCCGGGGGCGGCCTTGCTACATCGCGTAGCGCGGAGGCAGATGTAGCAAGGGCGCCTCGCCCTTGCGGGGAGCACAAGGCCGAGGGTACAATGTACGGGGAAGGCAAGGCCGAGGGCGGCCTTGCTACATCGCGTTGCGCGGAGGCGGATGTAGCAAGGGCGCCTCGCCCTTGCATGTCCTTGATGGCAAGTACGGTGCAGACATGGAAGTCAGTTTCAAGCCATAGGATCAACAGGCTACTTGGTCGTAAAGGCTCATTGTGGCAACCAGACTACTATAATCATATAATCCGAACTCCAGGCGAGTACATTAATCAGGTGGAGTATGTCCTTGGCAATAATATGGTTGCCGCCAAGAAACTTGTTGACGATGTAGCAAGTGGGGGCAAGGCCGGGGGCGGCCTTGCTACATCGTGTAGTGCGGCAGCGGCTGTAGCAAGGGAGGACGAGGCCGGCGCGGTCGACGGTGATGTAGCAAGGGCGCCTCGCCCTTGCAATCCCAGGTTCCCCGGCAAAAACAGACGCCATTGGATTGACATAGACGTCCGGCAAGGCGAATCCATGCCTCGCTGGTCGATAAGGTCTGCCATTTACCATATTTGCTTTAGGTTGTTTGATTCCGTTCCTCAGGCCAAGCTTCGTGAATGGGAGAACGCAAGAGAGAATCTCCGCCTTAGGCAAAGAGACGGCATTGTGTACTCAGATGATGAATTGCGAGAGCTGAAGAATCAATATTCCGACAGCATAGGGAAATATCTTGACTCTGGATACGGGGAAGCGTTATTGCGAAACAAGGATGTAGCTGATGTTGTCATAGAAACGCTATTGCATAACAATGGCAGGGATTATTTTATCCATGCGTATGGTATAATGCCAAATCATGTTCATGTGATTGCGGAATTTGCAGGGGATGCCGAGGCAGATGTAGCAAGGGCGCCTCGCCCTTGCGGGGAGAGCAAGGCCGGGGGCGGCCTTGCTACATCGCGTAGCGCGGTTGATGGTGCTGTAGCATGGGAGGGCAAGGCCGGGGGCGGCCTTGCTACATCGCGTAGCGCGGTCGATGGTGCTGTAGCATGGGAGGGCAAGGCCGGGGGCGGCCTTGCTACATCGCGTTGCGCGGAAGCGGATGTAGCAAGGGCGCCTCGCCCTTGCAGGAGTTAGAATCCAATGCTGGATTTCAAGGGAATTAGCGTACACTACGGACATCAGGATGTCCTCACCAACGTGACGTTCCGCGTGAACGCGGGCGACCGCGTCGGCGTCGTCGGGCCGAACGGCTCGGGTAAGTCCACTCTCTTCAGGATCATCCTCGGCGAAATGGGGACAGACTCCGGCGAGCTTGTCGTGGAAGGCAGCCCCAGGATCGGCTTTACGCGGCAGAATCCCGCGCCCGACACGCCAGAAGAGACGCTTCTCGAGTATTCCCTGAGGGGCATACCCGGCCTTTCCGAGATGGAGGCCGAGATGGCCGAGCTCGAGGCCGACCTCGCCGACCCGGTGAAGATGCGGCGCTACGGCGAGCTCCAGACGAAGTTCGAGCATCTCGGCGGCTACGACCTTGAGACGCGCGTCAAGGTGGCGCTCGGCGGCCTCGGCTTTGCGACGGACGAGTTCGACAAGCCCTTCGCCTCGTTCTCCGGCGGCTGGCGCATGAGGGCGGAGCTTTCGCGCGTCCTCGCCTCGAAGCCAGACCTGCTGCTTCTGGACGAGCCCTCCAACTACCTCGACCTCCCGGCCGTCGAATGGCTGCAGAAGTTCCTGAAGGCATACGAAGGCACGCTCATGCTCATCTCGCACGACAGGTTCCTTCTGAGGTCCCTTACGTCGATCACCGTCGAAGTCGACGCCGGCACGGCGACGCGCTACGAAGGCGGGCTCGACTGGTACCTCTCCGAGCGCGAGATCCGCTACGAGCACCTCAAGGCGGCCAAGGCCAACCAGGACCGCCACCGCGAGCAGCTGCAGCGCTTCGTCGACCGCTTCCGCGCGCAGGCTACGAAGGCGGCGCAGGCGCAGAGCCGCCAGAAGCTCATCGACAAGATCGACGAGGAGCGCATCGTGCTGCCGAAGCGCCACGTCTCCGCAGGCACGCTGCGCCTAGCGCCGCCGCCGCCTTCGGGCGTGGAGATGTTCAGGTGCGAGAACCTCGGCGTCTCGTACGACGGAGAGAGGTTCGTCCTCAGGAATCTCGACTTCAACGTCATCCGCGGCGACAGGCTCGCCATAATCGGCTACAACGGCCTCGGCAAGACGACGCTCATGCGCGTCATGGCCGGCACCCTGCCCGCTACCGAGGGAAAGGCGGTAATCGGCCACAACGTCGTGCCGGGCTACCTGAGCCAGGAGTTCGCCGAGACGATAGCCGACGACCTCACCGTCTACCGCATCGCGAAAAACGCCTGGGACGACCACGGCGGCGGCCCAGAGAAGGTGTTCAGGAACCAGCTTGGCTCGTTCGGGTTCGACGAAAACGACGTTGAGAAGCCGGCGGGCGTCCTTTCCGGCGGCGAGAAGATACGCCTTGCGTTTCTGCGGCTCTTCCTTTCAAGGCCCAATCTCCTCCTTCTCGACGAGCCCACTACCCACCTCGACCTTGACGGGCGGCGGATGCTCCAGAAGGCGCTTTCGGAATATGTCGGCACGATTGTGCTCGTCTCGCACGACATTGAGTTCGTGAGGGCGGTGGCGACGTCTGTTCTCGAGATTTCCAGAAGCGGCATAAGGCGCTTCCCCGGCGGGTACGACTACTATTGCGAGAAGAGGGATGCTGAGGGGCCAGGGGTCAGTGGTCAGGGGTCAGTGGTCAGTGGTCAGTGGTCAGGGGCCAGGGGGCAGGGGCCAGTGGTCAGTGATCAGGGGTCAGGGGCCAGGGGTCAGCCTTCCAAGAAGGAGCTGCGGCAGCAGAGGGCGGCGGAGAGGGCGAAGATCGCCCCTATCGTGAAGGAGCTTAAAAAGCGCGTCGAGACGGCGGAAAAGAAGATAGACGAGCTCCAGAAGGCGCTTGACGAGGCGAGCGCCGAGCTGTTCAACCCCAGGCCGGACACTGATTTCGCCGAGGCCAACCGCAAGGTGCGCACCCTGCAGTTTGAAATCGACCGCTACACCGCCGAATGGGAGGAAGCGGCCCTGAAGCTCGAGGAAGTGACAGCAGGGTAGGAGGAGTCGTTCGTGACAGCCCTGTGAAAGCGGACATGAAGGAAATTAACTGACAATGCGTTGACGAGGGGGGAAATCCAATGGGCAAGACAGGAAGAATCGCCATGTTTTTCGTTTTTGTGGCGCTTGCGGCTGGCACGGCTTGCGGCATGCCGGCGCATCGCCTTCTCGCAAAGGCGCCGGCGGAGGATTCCGACGCGGGATGGGAGCGGCAGTCGTATCCAATTGGCAACGGCTGGTTCGGCGTGAGCGTCTTTGGCGGCGTTCCCGAAGAAAGGCTCCAGATAACCGAGAACACCTTTCTCACGCGCAGCAACCTGACAAGCGCCCTTGACATAAGGACGCGCTTCCTCGGAGAGGGGCAGGCCCTGCCTGGCGCGGCTGGCTACCGGCGCACGGTCGGGCTGGAGACGGGGATTGCAGACGTCGAGTATTCCGTCGGCGGCGTGAAATTCCGCCGCGAGTTCTTCGCCTCCTATCCAGACCGCGTTCTCGCGGTGAGGTACACGGCTTCCGAGAAGGGCGCGCTTTCGTTCGACCTGAAGCTGGACGTGCCGTACAGGCACGAGTTCGGCAATGGCACCAAGGCGCACGGCGGCCGGGCCGGGCGCGTCAAGGCGGACGGTCGGTCAATCGAGGTCGTCCAGCATCTCCAGTTCTACAACGTGAAGTTCTACGGCTTTCTCACGCTTGAGACTGACGGCGAGGTGGCCGCAAAGGGCGACACTCTCGAAGTGCGCGGCGCAAGCGAGGCAACGGCGTTTTTCTCGTGCGGCACGAACTACAAGCTTGAGCCCGCATCCTTTACCGTCCGCGACAGCCGTCTTGCGGCTGCGCCCGAGATCGACGCGCCAGACCCCGCAATCGCGGCGAGCGTTCGCGAGAGGGTGGTCGCGGCCGCCGCAAAGGGCTGGGAGCGCGTCAAGGCCGCGCACGTCGGCGATTTCGCGGGCTTGATGCGGCGCGTCGAGGTCGATCTCCCGGGCGCGGCGGCCGATGCCGAACGGGCGACGGCCGATCTTGTCGCCGCGGCGCAGGCGGGCAAGTCGAGCGCGTATCTGGAAGAGACGTTCTTCCAGTTCGGGCGGTACCTCCTCGTCTCGTCGTCGCGCCCCGGCACGATGCCCGCCAATCTGCAGGGCGTCTGGACGGGGCTTGAGAATTCTCCCTGGGGGTCGGGCTACTGGCACAACATCAACGTGCAGATGAACTACTGGCCGGCGTTTACGTGCAACCTTGCGGAATGCTTCGAGGCGTATGCCGTCTTCAACGAGACGTTCCGCCCGGTGACGCGCCCGTTTGTCGCGGCCTACCTCGCGAAGCACGGCCTTGGGCAGATGCCGTCGAAGGAGAAGTCGCCCGACATCTGGTGCATAGGCACCGCCGTCTACCCGTACACGGCTGGCAGCGGGCCGGGCGGGCATTCCGGGCCTGGAACGGGCGGGCTTACGACCAAGCTCTTCGCCGACTGGTGGGATTTCACCCGCGACGAGGAGGCGCTCAGGCGCCACGTCTGGCCCGTCGTCCACGGGATGGCCGACTTCTATCTCCGCTGCGTCGTGGAGACTAACGGGCTATTCCTTTCGAAGTTCTCGGCTTCGCCGGAGCAGATCAACACGCCCGGCGGCAAGTGGAACTGGAAGAACGGCACCCCGCCATACTACACGACGGTCGGCTGCGCGTTCGACCAGCAGATGATCTGGGAGAACAACAACGACCTCATCCGCCTCGCCGCCGCCCTCGGCACGAACGACGCGGTTGTAGCGCGCGTGAAGGCGCAGATGGACAAGTACGACCCCGTGCAGATCGGCGAGTCGGGCCAGATCAAGGAGTTCCGCGAGGAGAGGCGGTACGGGGAGATCGGGGAGCCGCAGCACCGCCACATCTCGCATCTCGTCGGGCTTTTCCCGGGGACCCTCATCAATGCGTCGCGCCCCGACTGGATGAAGGCCGCGAAAGTCTCGCTCGACAAGCGCGGCGACAAGTCGACGGGCTGGGCGCTTGCCCACAGGATGGTCTGCCGCGCCCGCCTCGGCGACGGCAACCATGCTCTCTTGCTTCTGCGCAATCTCCTGGGCGGCAGGGTGCACCCGAATCTCTGGGACGTCCACCCGCCTTTCCAGATTGACGGCAACTTCGGGGCGACGGCGGCAGTTGCGGAGATGCTGCTGCAAAGCCACATGCAAGACGCGGAAGGGCGCTTTGCCATAGACCTCCTTCCCGCGCTGCCGGAAGCATGGGCGAAAAGTGGTTCGTTCAAGGGCCTCTGCGCGCGCGGCGACTGGACGGTTGACTGCGAATGGAAGGACGGAAAGCCCGTGAAGGTGGAGCTTCATCCTGGGCGCCGCGCAGGCCCAAGGCCGCTCGTCCGCTGGAAAGGCGAACGCTGGAACGCGGCGCAATAGCCGCCGAGTCTTAGCCGTGTAGAGGTGGAGAAGTGGAGGTTAGTTCGAGTTGGAGTTCGAGTTCGAGAGCGGAATTGTAAAATTCCATTTCCGCCAGACACCCAAGCACCACCGCACTACCTAACTAAACAGATGAAGCCGCCGCGGAAATTTGGTATAATACAGGGCAGATGAAACAAGCACTCATAGACAGCCGCGATCTTCGCCGCGATAGCATCGAAAGGGCCGCACCGCTATGACAGGGAATACCTACTGTGGCAATCAGGTCTGACCCTGTTGCCCCACGAGGTAGTGTTGTATAAGGGGCTTGTGAATGCTTGGGGTTGGGAATATGTGGAGAATTAATACTAGAATTTACGCTCTAATTAAACACAAAACGGGCTGCATAATAGGAATCTCGATTGTCATAGTCTTGTTATGCTGGGCGATTAACACGTCAAGCGATGCATACGTATATGAGAATATGGAGAAGTGTCATGTAGTACACTTTTGTGACGGGGGTTGGATGAAGATCAAGATTTATGATGGAAACGGTTTATTCTCATTCCATGGGCTCGGTGCCATATATGCTATGGATTCGCTTGGGCGAAGGCGAAAAGTGTCAGGGCGATATGTGAAACGAGAAAGCTTTTCATGGAGGATGTTGGAAAAACATTTATCTAAATGTAAGTCACTGGATCAAGCTTGGGCTGATTCCGTTTGGGACAGGTTTGTCAACTATGGATATAAGGTTGAAGATTGGCCGGTCCAATTTAAGAACGACAGTCATCTTGATGGCTGAAAGAAGCCTCTGTAGGGCTTCGGGGGCAGGTATAATGTAGAACGGCTTCTTTTCTGACGGTGGGGAAGAGTCGTTCTTTGACAACTGGCAGAGACAGTATGCGGCTTGCGAACATGCCGACACGCGCCTGCGTCGTGTAGCGCCGCGCATATTTCGGGGACAGCAACTGTAAACTTCAAATGAAATTTTCCGGCATTGTCTAGGTGCATGTCTTCACGCCTCATGCGCGTTGTCGCAGGGATGGGCAAGATCGCGCTTGCCGCGCAGACTGATTTTTTGATATAATTCCAGCCATGAAAATGCATCCGTCACATCGGCCTTGCCTTCTGGCGCTCGCGGCGCTCCCTGCGCGCTCGCGCACGATTGATCTTCGCGGCAATGTGACGCACACCGGAAATTTGGGGTCTGTCC
>JAEEHL010000061.1 GCA_016280825.1 Verrucomicrobiota bacterium | reverse complement strand
TCGTAGGCAGCGTCGTCGATCCTCTCTTTCGACTTCACCCATTCATGGCGGGCGGGGAGCGCATAGAGGCCGAAATGGACGAAGAGCCCGAACCTCGACTCGCGCCACCAGTCAAGATGGGCGTCGTCGACCGCCTGTGTGGCGGACGACAGAAGCAGAAGCGCGGCGAAGGCCGCCCTTTTGACGTTAGTGGAACATGGAGTGCTCATGCGGGGAATTATATCATAAAATCATCTGTTGGCGAAGAGGGATTTTGCGTTTTCGTCGGTCAGGGCCTCAAGCGCGGCAATGTCGGCGCCGCGAATCCGCGCAAGCTCCGCAAGCACCTCGCGAACCGTCGGACCTTCGCCATCCTTCGTCCTGTCGGTCTCGACAAGCAGCATCCCCTCGGGGATTTCCGCGGCAAGGCGCCTGTAGTTCACCGCATGGTCGTTCAAGATCGAAGGGCCTATCGAGACAAAGCCGTTTAGCTTCGCAATCTCGCCGACAAGGCCGCCCGAACGCGAAAAGCCGTGGAAGAGAAACGCAGGCGGCATCTGTGCTCCATGCGGGAAGACGGAATGTATCGTCGAGACAACCTCGCCCCAGCACTTCGCCCCGTGAAGCGCAACGGGGCGGAGCAACCTCGCTGCTACGCGAAGCTGCGCCTCGAAGACCTCGCGCTCCCTCAAGTCGATCGTCCGCTTGCGCAGCCGGTCGAGCCCTATCTCGCCCACCCCGGCGGCGGGATTGGCTTCAAGCGCCGCGACAAGGGCGCCTTCGTCGTATTCAGCCGCATCCCAGGGATGAGTGCCGATGAATTCCCTGCCGACGAGAAACTCCCTTGTTGACGGGTCGCCGCAGGAGACATGCACATGCGCGTCGGTCACTTCAGCTCTAGAAGCCGCGTGAGAACCGGGTCTTCGTCGAAGAAGCCCGCGTCCTTGACCCTCTTGAGGTAGTCGCGCAGGTCGGCATGCCCTATGCCGGTCAGCTTCAGGACTTCGCCTGCGGATGCGGCGCCCTTGACTGCCTCTAGGAACTCCTTCTCTATCGCGTCGACCCTGCCCATCCTCGCGGGCGTCGGGGAATAGACGGCGATGCGCCACGCGGCGGCAAGCCTGCGGCCGACGGGGATGTGCGCCCAGAGCTCGTTCCACTTCGCGTCGAGCTCTGCCGCCGTCTTGCGGCGCAAGTCCGCCGCGTCGCCTGGCTTCGCGTAATACGCGCCATGCACTGTGTTGGCCGAGGGGCGAGGTATCTCGCGCACCCACACGTTGCGGTAGCGGACGGGATTGCCGTGGTCCTGAAAGGCGATGGGCATCCTGTCGGCGCGCTTAAGCCCCGTGTCGGAGCGCCACCTCGCGTATTCGGCGCGCTTGCGGAAGCCCGTCGGGCCGTCGAACTTCCAGCCGTCCTGCACGAGGACGCCGTTGAAGAAAACCGTTATCTGCGCCGGCTCGGCAAGCGCGCCCGCCGCGTCGAAAACAGGCGGGTGGAACACGATGTCGTAGGTGTTGAACTCGCCAGGCGCACGGCAGGGATTCACGGCAGGCGGGTTCTGGCCGTAGACCGCCCCGGCCTGTCCGTCGGCATAGTTCGGGTTTTTGTTCCCGCCCGGCGCGTCAGGGTCCGTCTCGTAGGAATCAAGCACCTGCACTTCGAAATTCCCCATCAGGAAGACGCCGGAATTGCCGCGGGCCTGTCCCTTGAGCTTGGGGTCCACATTGACGGGCGAAGCCCACTCGACATGGAGCTGGCAATCGGCGAAGGCGTCTTTCGTGAAGACGTACCCTGCGCCGGCGACGGAGACGAACGTCCCGTCGGGGTCGACCCTCCATTTCGTTGGGTTTCCCTTCGAGTCGCACCAGTTCGCCTCAACGGATTCCCGAGAGCCGTCAAAGAGGAGCTTCGCGTCGGAGGGGATGCCGTTCTCCCCCACGGCAACCTTCTTCGGAAGGGGTCTAAAGTCGTCATGCACCGCCCATGCGTGCATTGCGTCTGGAGGCGCGCCATACGGGTCTGCGAATGCCGCGGCGCAGAGCGCGGCGGCAAGAACGGATGCTGTCTCTAATTTCATGTACTCTCCCAGTTTGTCTTTAAGCGTTCCCTGCCTGCGGTAAATTGGGCGTCTCGCCGCACTTCACTCCGCTACTGGCACATGGTCTCCGCTGCGCGGCGGATGCGGGAAAGGGTAGTCTCGCGGCCAAGGAGCTCGAGCATCTCGAACAGCCCAATCCCCTCGCCACGCCCCGATACGGCCACGCGGATCGGGTGCACCCACGGCCCCATGCCGTTGCCCTGCGAAAGCTCCTTGACGACCGCCTCGAGAGCGGGCGCCTTCCATTCCGCTGCCTTCGAGAAGCGCTCGGCGATGTCGAGAAGAAGCTCCTTCACCCCGGGCTTCCCGAGCCTCTTCTCGACTGCCTTCTCGTCAAACGGGTAGTCGTCGGCCACAAAGCACCGCACCATCTGGGGGATGTCCTTCATGAACTTCGTGCGCGGCTGCAGCTGCGAGGCAAGATACGACCACCAGGCGTCGTCGTGGCCTGGAACGGGAGACGCGATGCCTGCGGCGCAGGCCTTCACTTCGGAGACGAACTCCGCCGCGGGTATCTTCTTTATGTACTCGCCGTTCATCCACTGGAGCTTCTTCAAGTCGAACTTCGCGGCGGTCACGTGCACCTTCGAAAGCTCGAAGAGGCCGACCATCTCGTCACGCGCCAGCACCTCCCGCTCGTCGCCGGGGTTCCACCCGAGGAGAAGGAGGTAGTTGAAGAGCGCCTCGGGGAGATACCCCTCCTCGCGGAACTCGCCCACGAACGCCGCGCCGTCGCGCTTCGAGTAGGGCTTGCCCTGCTGGTTCACGATCATCGAGAGGTGTGCGTAGCGGGGCACCGGCGCGCCAAGCGCCCTGAAGATCTCGATGTGCTTGAACGTGTTCTCAACGTGGTCGTCGCCGCGGATGATGTGGGTGACGCGCTGGTCGATGTCGTCCACGACGTTGGCGATGTGGAAGATGGGCGAGCCGTCGGAGCGGACGATGGCGAAGTCCTGGATGTCCTCGGCCTTCTTCGCCATGTGGCCCTTGACGATGTCGTCGAACTCGATTACGCCTTCCTTCGGCATCCTGAACATCGTTACGACGCCCGTCTTCCCGTCGCGGGACGTCTTCTCCATCTTGTATGCGCGCCCCGATGCGAGCAGCTGCTCGACGCACTCCATGTGGCGCTTCACGTTCTTCGTCTGGTAGAACACCTCTTCGTCCCAGTCGAGCCCAAGCCACTTCATGCATTCGATGAGGACGGCAATCGCCTCCGGGGTCGAGCGCTCGAGGTCGGTGTCCTCCACGCGCAGCAGGAACTTGCCGCCCGTGTGCCGCGCAAAGAGCCAGTTGTAGATGGCGGCGCGTATGTTGCCGATGTGCACCTTGCCCGTGGGCGACGGGGCAAAACGAACTCTTGTCTCTGACATTTCCTATTCCTTGACGAAATCTGGAGCCGGGTAAGGGACTCGAACCCCTGGTAATGCCTCTTTACAAAAGAGGTGCAGTCGCCGCTGTGCCAACCCGGCCGTGTTTTGCCGTGTATTATATCATAATTCGCATGGAGATGGAAATGAGCGGACACGGGGGAGTAATGGGTGTCAAAAATGCTAACCGCAGTTGACGGCGTTGAACTCGTTCATTGCGGCGGAGGGACCGTCGGAAATGACCTTCAAGACCGCCTTTGCCGCCGCTTCAACTGCAAGATCGGCCACCTTCCGCGCCTCCAGGGAGAACTTGCCGAGCACGTGGCCGATGACGTTCGAGGCGTCCTTGCCAACCCCGATCTTGACGCGCACGAAGGCTTCGGAGCCGACACGCTCGATTATGTTCCTCACTCCGTTGTGCCCGCCGCAGCTGCCGCCGAGCCGCACGCGCAGCCGCCCGAGCGGGAGGTCTATGTCGTCGTGGACGACTACGAGGTCCGAGACGGTGCAGTTGGAGTACCTGAGAAGAGGCGCGACGCTCTCGCCCGAAAGGTTCATGAACGTCTGTGGCTTGACGAGGACAACCCTCTCCGCACCGACGCGCACTTCGCACCACAGGCACTTGAAGGCGCGCTTCTCCTCCCACGTAGCGCCGCCTGCCGCGGCGATCGCGTCAACCGTCTCGAAACCCACGGAGTGGGGAGTATTCGCATACTGCGCCCCGGGGTTTCCAAGTCCGACTATAACCTTCATGTCGACACACCTTGCACCAGCGCCGCAGGCGCGAAAGCACCAATCACTCGTGGTTGAAAAGGTCGTTGATCGACTCGTCGTTGTGCGTGCGCCTGATGGCCTCGCCGATGAGCGGCGCCACGGAAAGGCGCGTTAGCTTGAAGGGGAGCTTCGAGACGTCGAGGTCGCTTCTTAAGGGGATCGTATCCGTGACGACGAGCTCGTCGAGCTGCGTCTCGTGCATGAGGCGGTCCATGCCCTTCTCGGTAAGCGGGAAGTGCGAGACGAACGCGTGGACAGTCTTCGCGCCGTTTTCGCGGCACATCTTCGCCGCGGCGGAAAGCGTACCGCCCGTCGCCGTCATGTCGTCTATCATTATGACGTCGCAGTCCCTGACGTCGCCCACCACGGAGAACGCGTCGACCGTGGAGTCGCCAGTGCGCTGCTTCGCGACGATGGCAAGGCCGCACTTGAGCTTGCGGCTGTAGCCGTAGGCCGTCTTTGCGCCGCCCGTGTCGGGCGAGACGACGACGGGCTTCGCCCAGTGCTGCTCGCGGATGTAGTCGAGTATTATGGGCTCGGCCTTCAGGTGGTCGAGCGGAATGTCGAAGAAGCCCTGTATCTGGTTCGCGTGGAGGTCCATCGCGAGGATCCGGTCCGCCCCCGCGGTCTCGAGGAGGTTCGCTATGAGCCTCGCCGTGATCGGGACGCGCGGCTGGTCCTTGCGGTCCTGCCTCGCGTAGCCGTAGTACGGGAGAACGGCGGTGATGCGCCGCGCACTGCCGCGCTTCAGGGCGTCCATGATTATGAAAAGCTCCATGTACGCCTCGTTAGGCTCCGGGCTGCACGACTGGATGACGAATACGTCCTTCCCGCGCACGCCCTCTATGACCTGGCAGAAGGTCTCGCCGTCCGGGAAGTGGCGGATGTCGATCTTGTTCAGTCCCTGCCCGAGGTACTCGGCCACCTTCTCCGCAAGCGGCAGGTTCGCCGTCCCGGAGAACACCATGAATTCGTCGTTCTTTCCACTCATCTTTTTCTCAGCCCTTGTTTGCCGCGCCCGCAATGTGCGGACAGCCGTGCGGACAGCCGGCGCAGCCGCCTTCAAGCGATACGTCCCGGCCGTTGAAGCAGTATGTGCAAAGCGATTCCGCAGGCAGCCCTATCGCGTCCACGAGGTCGTCGAGCCGCTGGTACTCGAGCGACGTGAGGTTCAGCTTCGAGCGGATGTACTCTACCATCTCCCTGTACGGAGCGCCGTCCGGGTCTACGTACTTCCCCACGTTGCCGCCTTCGCCCTCCTTGCTGCGGATGAAGCGCCGCGTGATGAGGTCGTACTCGCTCTTGGAGCGCGAGAAGTTGATGAACCTGCACGGAAAGAGGAGCGGCGGGCAGGCGATGCGCACGTGCACCTCGCGGCACCCTTCCGCGTAGAGGCGGTCTGCCTGCTTGCCGAGCTGCGTGCCGCGCACGACGGAGTCGTCGCAGAAGACGATGCGCTTACCGCGAATTAGGCCGGGTATCGGGATGAGCTTCATCGAGGCCACCTTCTCCCTCTGGCTCTGCTCGCCAGGCATGAATGACCTCGCCCACGTCGGCGTGTACTTGACGAATGGCCTTGCGTACTTGATGCCAGCCTCGTGCGCGTAGCCCAATGCATGCGAGATGCCGCTTTCCGGAATGCCGCAGGCGGAATCGGCCTCGACGGGATAGCGCTTCGCGAGCGCGCCGCCGCAGCGGTACCGCGCCATCTCGACGTTGCGCCCCTCGTAGGTGGAGGCGGGGAAACCGTAGTAGACCCAGAAGAAGGCGCAGATCGCGTTCTTCTTCCCGGGCTCGATCACCGTCGTCGCGCCCTCGGGCGTGAGCTCGACCATCTCGCCGGGCCCCAGGTCGCGCACGTATTCGTAGCCGAGGTTCGGCAGGGCGCAGCTTTCCATCGTCGCGATTGTCGCGCCGTCGCGCCGCCCGAGCACGATGGGAGTGCGCCCGAACCTGTCGCGCGCGGCAAACACGCCGCCGTTCTGCGTCATTATGAGAATCGAGCACGAGCCCTGTATCCTGCCCTGCACGTACTTTACGCCCTCGACAATCGACTTCTGCGTCGCGATGAGCGCGGAGACGACCTCCGTCGGTCCCACCATGCCGCTCGTCGTCGAATACTGCAGCTGGGCGTTGTTGCCGTTGTAAAGCTCGTTCTTGAGCTCCTCGATGTTGGAGATTAGCCCCACCGTCGCGATCGCAAACGTGCCGAGGTGGGACGACATCACGAGCGGCTGCGGGTCGGTGTCGGAGATGACGCCGATGCCGGAAGGCCCCGAGAAGCGTGCCACGTCATGCTCGAACTTCGACCTGAACGGCGCGTTCTGGATGTTGTGGATCGACCGCTGGAAAACCCCACCGCGCACCACGGCCATGCCGCCGCGATGGGTGCCGAGGTGCGAATGGTAGTCTGTGGCGAAGAAGAGGTCGCTTACGCAATCCCCCTTCGCCGCCACTGCGCAAAAACCGCCCATCTTGCCTCCGCCAGGAAATTACTCGGCCTTCTTCTCCGCCTCGAACTCAGGCCGGTTGCCCTTGTACCACCAGTACATGACGGGAGTTGCGATGAACACCGAGGAGTACGTGCCCGCCGCGACGCCGATGAGCATCACGAGCGCGAAGTCGGAAATCGCTCCGTCGCCGAACGCGAAGAGCGCCGCCACCGCGAAGAACGTGGTGAGCGAGGTAATGACCGTGCGCCCGAGGCACGCATTCACCGCCTTGTTGCAGAGGTCCTTGAACGACAGGCGCCTGTCGTAGCGCAGCGCCTCGCGGATGCGATCGAAGACGACGACCGTGTCGTTCACCGAGTAGCCGATGATGGTGAGTACCGCCATGACCACAATAAGCGAGACCTGCCTGCCCATGAGGGAAAAGAGCCCGATCGATATGAGCGCGTCGTGCGCGAGCGCGACGATCGCGCCGAGGCCGAAGCCGAACTGGAAGCGGAAGCCGACGTAGATGAGGATCGCGACGAGCGAGAAGAGCACGGCGTAGCTGCCGCTCTTCTTGAGGTCCGCGCCGATGATGGAGCCGACCTCGTCGACCGACGCAGCCTTGAACTTCGCCTGCGGGAACGCCTCGTTCAGCACCTTCGTGATGTACGCGCCGACATCCTTGCCCTCGAGCGCCGCGCCCTTCACCGTCTCGGAGGTCTCGCCGGTCTTCACGAGGAGCGTGGTGTCGCCGACGCCATGCTGGAACTGGATGACAGCCGCGTTGTCAAAGGAATCGATCGCCTTGCGGATCTCGCTCTCCCCGGGCTGCGCCGACTGGTCGAAGCTGTACACTATCGACGTGCCGCCCGTAAGGTCGACCGAAAGCACCGAGGCCCTGTTGGTCGCGAACTTCACCGCGAACACCGCGATGGAGATCGCGATTATCGCGAACGACGCGCCGACGGTGAACTTCGTCACCTTTAGGAAGTCGTAGTTCGGGTTCTTGAAGAACTGGAGCATCTTGAACGGCTTCGTGCGCGAATGGTCAACCGCATGGTCAAGTATGAGGCGCGTGACGACGACCGCCGTGAACATCGAGATTACGACGCCCGCTGTCAGCGTGATCGCAAAGCCCCTCACGGGGCCGGTGCCCACGACAAAGAGGATTACGCCAGTTATTATCGTCGTCAGGTTCGAGTCGAAGATCGCGGTGAAGGCGCGGCCGTAGCCGTTCTTTATCGCGTCGCCGACGCCCTTCCCGGCGAGGAATTCCTCGCGGATGCGCTCGAAGATGAGGACGTTTGCGTCAACCGCCATGCCGAGGGAGAGGACGAGGCCCGCGATGCCCGGCATCGTAAGGACGGGGAGCTGCATCGACCCTCCGCCGCCCATCGAGGGGTCGTGGGCGAAGACGCCGAGGATGTTCGCGCAGATGACGAGCGCCGTCGGCAGGAGCGCGATGTCGAGGAAGAGCGCAATGTCCGCGACAAGCCCCGAGAACCAGTAGTAGATGAACATGAAGATCGCAACGAGCACAAAGCCCATGCTTGCCGCGACAAGGCCCGCCTTCACGGCCTCCTTCCCGACCGTTGGCGCTACCGTCGTCTCGGAAAGTATCTTCATCGGCGCGGGGAGCGCGCCGGCGTTCAATTCGTTCGCGAGCTTCTGGGCGGAGGCGCCGTCGAAGCGGCCCGTTATCTGCCCGTTCGAGCTGATCTCGCTCCTTATCTCAGGCGCGGAGATGAGCTGGTTGTCGAGGATGATCGCGAGCTGGCGCCCGTTCGGGTACGGGTTCTTGACGCCGTTGGCCTTGAAGTTGCGCGTCAGGGTGGCGAACTTCTGCGCGCCTTCCGCGTTGAGCCTGAACCCGATCGCGAACGAGCCGGAAGTCGGGTCGCGCTCGACCGCCGCCGAGACTAGGTGCTCGCCGGTGACTCGCGGCTCGGTCGTGCGGGCGATGAAGTTGGGCGAATACGTGCCGTCGCCGTTGTCCTCGAGCATGAAGACGTAGCGGGCGTCGGGAACCTCCCACGCGGCGAGGCGCGCGGCGTAGCCAGGCTGGCGGGTCACCTCCGTCCAATTGGCGGCGCGGGCGTAGCCGTTGCCGGAACGGACGTACCCCTCTGGGGCGACATCCTTAGAAAGGAGCTTGCCGACGAGCTGCGAGTTCTTCGGGTGCGTGAGGCGGAATTCGAGGAACGCCGCGCTCTGGAGGTTGGCCTTCGCCGCCTTGCGGACTTCCTCGTCAACGCCCGGCAGCTGCACGAGGAGGCGGTGGTCCTTCATTCCCTGTATGACGGGCTCGTTCGTGCCCATGGTGTCGACACGGCGGCGGATGACCTGGATTATCCGCTCGTCGCAGCCCTTGAGAGTCTCCTCTATCTTTTTCTCGACGCCGCCGGGGACGTTGGTAATCGACGGGTTCTCGGCGATGATGGACTCCGCAAGCCGCTCGGTGTCGACACCAAGGATGAACGACGTTCCGCCCTGCAGGTCAAGGCCGAAGCGAAGCTTCTCCTTCGGCGGATTGCAGACATAGAACGATATTGCCGCTATGAGAGCGAGCACGAGCCACTTCCAGATGTTGTTCCGGACAACTGAGTCTTTCGCCATTTTAGACACCTCTTGTTCTTGAGAAATATTTGCGTATTATATCAAATATCCGCCGCAAACTCAAATGGCGGCAGGGGCCTTGAGTTTGAAGCCTACGCCGACGAACTGCGCAACGTCCCGCCCGGTGTCGTCCGATACGTCCACGTTGACGACACAGGAGCTACGCCCGTCCTTCCTGTACGCGGCACGGGCGAAAAGCCTTGCGCCCTTCGGGGCGGAGAGGTAGTTTATGCTCACCTGCTGTGCCACGGTCACGTTCCCCGCGTCGTTCGTGAGCGCGGCGAACGCATAGTCGGCGAGCGTGAATATCGCGCCTCCCATGACGCCGCCATACGCGTTCTTGTGGCGGTCGCCCAGGACCATGCTCGTGACGGCGTGGCTTTCGTCAAGCTCGTCGAGTGTCATTCCGTTCTCCGTCGCGAACCTGTCGCGCGAGAAGTACTCCCTTGCCTCTTCTATGCTCTTCACTGCCTAACTACCTAACTACCCAACTACCTAACCACCTAACCACCTAACTACCGCACGCTGACGCTAAAGCCAGCCGACCAGACGATTGCGCCGGGCGCGTTGGCCGCGGCATCGCGCAGCGAGATCGTCGCGGCGTTCGTGCGCGAGGCATAGTCGCCGCCCGTCCAGCCCTTGCCGTCCTTGTGATCGCGCGAGAGAATCTTCACCCTGCTCGACTTCAAGTACACTCTCGCGTTCGACGCCTTCAGGTCCATGTCCCTCAGCACGAGCGTGGAACCCGCCCGCCAGGTGCGGTTCGTGACAGCGATCGAATTGCCGCCCGAGACGACAAGCGCCACCTTCTTGTAGTCTGCGAGCGCGTCGTCGCCCATAGGAATGTATGTCTGCGCCGTGGCGTTGTTCGCCTGCTCGATCAAGAGCTCGCCGGCGCCCGACCCGTCTTCGCGGTAGTACGTACCCGCCGAATATCCCGCCGTGTCAATCGACACCGTGTAGTCGCTCCAGCCGACGCGCTCGGTCTGGTAGATCGCGATCCTGCCTGCGGAGGACGACAGTCCCCAGCTGTCATTGGCCTGCGCCCTGACGGAAATCGACCCCTTGCCCTTCACGCTCGCGCCGGAAATCCACACGCTTCCGCCGGTGCCGGGAGCATAGTTGCCTACAATCGAGCTTGCAATGATCGAACCGTCAAGTACGACGTCTCCCCCGGCAATCAGCCTGAACGCTCCGCCGCCATACGCGCCTGTCGACGCCGCATAGCCAGCCGACCCAAGGGAAAACGGATGCAGTATTGAGCCATACGGCCTGTTCCCGTCCTGGGAACCCACGCCTGCAAACGCCGAGCCGCCCGTGCCGCCTGCAGTTCTTCCAGGGCCGGCAACAGAACCTCCAAAGCCCTTCTTCTGGATGTTCACGGTGGAACCCGCCTCAAGAGTCGCGTCACCCTCGACCTCGAAGTTGAGCTTGTAGAGTTCCCTTGATCCGGACGAAGTCGCGTCATGCGTCAGGGTTGCGCCCCTTCCGAGCAGGAAGTCCCCCGCGATTTCGTTCGGGTTCGACCAGTAGCCGAAGTTGCAGGTCGCGCCGGAGAGCATGTATAGCCCGCCCGCGACGTCGTGCTTGTAGTTCGACGTAAAGCTTACAGTGCCGCCGTCGCCGCCTATGACAAGCTGGCCCGTCGCCGTCGCGGCAGCCGTGCTGACGGTGTATGTTCCCTGCGTCGGGCAGATGCAGACGTGCGTTTCGGCCTGCGGGACTATTCCGTCCGCCCAGCACGAAGCCGTCGCGAAGGCCGTTCCGCCACCGATCCATTCCGCCGCGGCAGTCGGCGAGAAGTCGCAGCCCTGGCTGTTGCCGTGGCCGTCCGTGGAAAGCGCACCGAGCTTGATGTCCGCGCCCAGGGACGAGTCGCAGTTCGAAAGGACCACGCCCCGCACATGCTGGGGGCCAGTCACCTTCAGGTACCACGTTCCAGACGAACCGACTGTAAGCACATGGTCATACGCGCCGCTCTCTCCTACGAGCCCGAAGAGCGTAAGGTGATACACCTCGACCGTCTCGCCCGCGGCGAACGTGAACGACACGGGCGTCCTCTCCCGCGCGAGGAAGTGCTGCGCCTTGAAGCCGCTCAGGAACTCGATGGAGCCGCCCGACTTGTCGGCGGTTATCCGCGAGTAGGAGAGGTTCCCCAGCTCCACCTTCTGGTCGCCGTCGCCCACGAACTTGAGCTCGTCGTATGTTCCAAACTTCATTGTGCCAAGGGACGAGAAGGCGTTGGTGACGGTGAGGTTCGCGCCCGACAAGGTAAGCGTTGCGCCAAGTTCGTTCGTAAGCGAGTTTACGAACGTGTCGGCCGCTATCAGTGGATAGCGCTCGCGCCCGGCGGGTATCAAGATGCGGTTCTCCTCGTTCGGGAGCATCATCGGGTCCCAGTTGCTGGCGTCGGTCCAGGACGTGCTTGCGTTGCCTGTCCACACTATAAGGTCGCCTGGCTGCGCACCGGCCATGATAGACCAGCCGTCGTTGTTGCCGGAGTCATTGCCGTTCTCGTCGAGCGGCATCATTCCGAACGTGGCGTTCGAGTCCTTGACGTCGCAGTAGGAGATCGAGACGTTCGCGTTCGCGCCGATGGAAAGCTGCCACTGCGTGTTGTCCGCCTTGGAGCGCAGGTTCACGAGGTTCCCCTGCTCGCCCGCGAGCGTGAGACTGCCGTTCGGAAGGATGTACGTCCTGTTCGAAGCCCCCGCACCAAATCGAATGGTCTTGCCCGGAGTGGTGCAGGAGAGGGAGTGGATGTAGTTCGTGCCCTCAATTACCGCGTCCTCGCTGCCCTCGAAGGTGACGGTCGAGCCAGCCTCGCAGCGGAGATTGCCCTTCAGCGTGCAGAGGCGCTTCGTTATCCTGAGGTTAGCCCCGCTCGGAAGGCGGAGGTATGCGCCGTTGGTGACGATTACAGTTCCGAACGGAAGGTTGCGGTCAAGGACATACGTGTCCATAAATGCGGCGCAGTAGAAGTTTGCCGGGCCGGTTGGGCCGCTGTCTATTAGGAGCGTCCCCTCTCCAGACACGTCGCCCGCATGCTCGAGATAGATGGTTCCGCAGCCGGCTTTCGACGTGCTGTCGCCGTATGCCTTTATGGAGCCCTTAAACGCGCTGAACGAATTGGCCGTCGACTGGCGTATCGAGACGCGCCCGCCGCCTGCGCCGGCGGTGCTGGTGACCTTCCCTGCCGAAGCGTCTATCGTTCCCTTGCCCGAGATGGAGCCGACTTTCAAGTATATGCTCCCGCCAGTCCCGTTGTAGTAGTTGTTGCCTGACTTGCTGAGCACGGAGATCGTTCCGTTTACGACCAGCTCACCGGCGACTTCGAGATATATGGCTCCGCCTGCCTTGTAGGAAGCATTGTCGCCCTTGTCTCCCGCGCCGCCCAAGTCCATCGGCTCGCGGATGGAGCCCCAGCAGTGCCTGCTGCTATAGCTGTTGCTATGCCCTCCTACGCCGCCGTAGGCAGGATGGGCGACAAGCTTGCCAGACCAAGAACTAAACGCAGCTCCGTAATACGGCCCCTTCAGGTCGCCGTGGACGGTGGCGCCGGAGGCGATTGTCATCGAGTCGCACTTTAGGCAGAGCTTGTACTGGTTGGCCCCGTTGTTGTTCAGCCGGTGCGTAAGCGTCGCGCCCTTGCCGACGATGACCTCGCCTGAAACCACATTCGTGGCAACGCCGGACGAGAACTCCATGGTGACAGTTTTGGACGAGCCGGTGTTAAGCACGTCGCCGACGTACATCCCCGCGATGGAAAACGCGTTCGAGACGTTGCAGGTCGAGCCCGGCGGAATGTACACGACGCTCTCAGGGCCGGGGGCCGTTTCGCTCACCTCGCCTGACGGCGTACGCCAGGCGCTCGCATTGGAGAAGCCTGCGACGGGACCCGCCCAGATGTGCGTCACGGTAAAGCCGGAGTCGAGAAGCGTTAAGCTGCGCGGGGCGTTCATCGGAACGGTGACTGTCGCGCTGCGCGCGCCATAGACCGTCCCGGAAGGCTGCCCGCTCCAGAGGTAGTGCCTGCCGTATGTCGTGCCCGCATGTATCGTAGCCGTGCTTTCATACGGGTACCACGCCTCCAGCGACTGCGCCCAGCTGACTCCGTCCGTGGAGACGCGCTCCGTCGCGCTCTGCGAAACGACGGAAATCTTGTTCTCCGCATTCCAGAGCCAGACGAGGCGCTTGCATTCGCCCGCGCTCTGCGTGTGCGCGTAGGAAAGCGAGGCTACCTCCGTTCCGGGAACCCACTTTCCCGTCGCGGCATCGAAAGTGTCGATGCGGTATCCGCGCACGTAGCCACGCGTCGTTTCGCCGGCGTTGAGGAACGCCGTGCCGGAAGGCGCGGTAAAGGTGCCGGTGGCCCCATCCTGCATCGGGAAGACGTTGTACGACGGGAGGGAGTTGACCTGGAACTCTTCCGGCTCTGCCGTCACGCCAATTCCCTTGAAAGTCCCCCACTTCATCTCAAGGTAGCGGATCACAGCCTCTCGCTCCGCGTCGGTCAGGGTCTTGTTGAAGCAGATAAGCTCCGAGAGCTGCCTGCCGCCGTTTCGCCCGGCCTGCGTGCGGTCCCTCGTAAGCGAGCCTGCGACGGTGTTCGCGTTCATCTGCAGAGTCACGACGTTGAACGCGTTCGGGTCGGGTATGTCGGTATTGATGTTCGCCACTTGGGCATGCCCGTTCCAGACCTTGTCGAACTTTTTGCCGTATGTCGCGTTTGCATACGCGCCGCTTGGGCCACGGTGAAAGTCGTACAGGTTGTTGTTGTCGCCAAGCCAGAAGGCGCCGCCGTCCGCCACGATCTTCACGACGAAGAAGACCGTGCGGATCGTAGTTATCCTCGTATTGATAAGAAGATCCTTGTTGCTGCCAAGCGCGCCGAAGTCGACGGTCTTGATGCCGTATGTCGTGTCGTCGAACGTGGGGTACGTCAAGCCGCTTGCAGGCGCCTTCGCGTAGTTGGAGCCGACGCGAGACGCCCACTTCGTCACCTGCCCCGAGGCGTTCGTGGTGATGGTGCTCATGGCCGAGGCGTCAAGCCAGAAGATGGCGCTGCTCGTAACCGAAGGCGGCTCAACCGCAGCCAACGCGGCGACAGGCGCTGTAAGGGCCGCAACAAGCACGGCAAGACAGGCAATCTGACCCTTCACGCAATTGAACGAAAGTCTCATTACGATATTTCCTTCCCTATTGTTTCAAGATATTATATCAAATCCAACTTGCTATGTCCAATGTTTTGTCAGGGAGTGATGAGTTGTCAATAGTCGGAGAGATGTGGTAATGAGTAATGAGTAATGAGTGAGGAGTGGGGGGGAATGAGTTCGAGACAAGAGTTCGAGTTCGAGAAAGGAACTTTCTCCCCCTCTCCACGGCTAGAATTCTCAACCTAGACCTAAAAGTCAACGGCTACCGAAAGCGCACCGTCGCCTTCCGCAAGAACGGTTTCGCCGCGCAAGATAGAGCGGTGAAGCCCGCCGGACTCGTCTCGCCGCTGCAAGAACGAATAGACGCCGCCCGCCAACGGGACGTTCTCAAGCGAAAACGGAACCTCCGCAAACGGGTCGAAGCAAATGGTCTTAAGGTCCTCCGACACCGACACCCCGCACCAGTAGCGGATGAACGGGTCTATCCACGCGCTGTGCATGTAGTCCCATGCGTCGCCGCAGTGTGCGCCGTCCTCCGGGCGCAGATGCTCCGCCGCGCGCGGAAGCGTCGGGTCGCCATAGAGGAAATGCGACTTCGTCCACCCGTCGAAGAACTCAAGCCACTTCGCCCTGCGCTGCGGCGCGCGCATGGCGACGCGCCCGAACGCCTCGGCCACCATCGAATCGGAGTAGTGCCACGTAGGCCCGTTCCAACAGCAGCCGTACCTAAGCGTGTTCGTGGGCGATGCGACGGGGCCAACGACGATTCCGTTCTGCCCGAAATACATCGGGCACGACTTCTGCACCGTCGTCACGGGGAAGTCGTCCCAGAACCAGCTGCGGTCCACAAGCTTGTCAAACGCCACGTCGTAGCGGGCATCGTCCAGAAGCCCCCACATATACGGGGCAAAGCTGTCGAAGCAGGCGGCATCTTCGGCGAGGTTACCGGTCTCCGGGTCTGCCGCGAGGAAAAGGCCGTCTCGCTCGCTCCAGTGTCCCTTGCAAAGGGTGCCAAGCTGCGCCATGGCAAGGGCATGGCAGTCGTCAGCGGCCTTCACGTCGCCCGCCATCCGCGCCACGCGCGAAGCCCCCTCCAGGGACCCAATCGAGCACATCGCGCCGTCAAGCCGCACAAGCTGGGCGCGCTTGAACCCCTTGGAGACGAACTGCTCGTCGTTGCGGTAGTCCCACGGCGGGTCGGTGAAGCGGTAGAAGTTCGGCTGGTATTCCGCGCCCGTCGGCCAGCTGCCCGCGATGACAGGGAGCTTCTCGCTGCCGCCAGAACGCCGCATCGCGTCGGCAACGAGGGCGGGCGCAACCTTCGCGGCAAGATCCTTGTCGGGATGGTTCTGGAGAAGGTGCCACGCCGACATCGCGGTTGACTGTATGTAGAGCTTCGTGTAGCCGCGCACCTTGTCGCACCAGTTGAGGAGGTGCGCGCGCGCGACGGCGGGATTGCGCATCCACGAAAGCTCGTTCAGCTGCAGCGGCACGCTAAGCGGTATGACGCAGTTGTACCAGCCGCCCGCAGGGCTCTCGTACACGGCGGCGCGCGGGTATTCGTGGTCTGCAATGACGCGCCTCGCCTCGTGCGTGTTGCGCTTTACGACGAACCACCTGTAGATGTACATCTTCGCGATGTCGGCGTCATCCGTGGAAAAAAGCGGAACCTCGCGACGGAACCAGCCGTTGAAGTCCTCCACGTTTGCGGCAAAGGGGTCCTTTGCGGAAAGCCTGGCGCCAAGGGTCGACTTCACCTCATCGGGCGACCCGGAGCCGAACGCCACGGCGTACCTGAACGTGAATTCGCCGTGCGGCTCGACCTTCACCCTTGTGGAAAGAGAGCCGAACGACGTGCCTATCGAAACGGAGCACTTGCGGGCGCGCACCTTGCCCATCGAAGTAGTCTTGAAGCTCCAAGTGTAGCCAGAGGCGTCTCCCGTCGCCCCCGCTGGATACAGGAGCCTCGCCGGCACTACCTTCACCTCGTACGTGCGCGGCACGCGCCCGGTGTTCTTGAGCGTCGCCTCGGCGATGAAGACGTTCCCAAAGTCAATGCACTTTCGCTCCTTAAGGACGCTGTCGCCAACCCAGTCGCATTCCGTCGAGGAAGCCCTCGCTGGGATGTTGCGGTAGTAGGTCGTGCAGAGGGCGGGCGTCCACCTGTTGCGGATAGGAACCCATTCAAGTTCCTTCACGCCGTTCTCGCCCTCTTCAAGTATGCGAAGCGAAAGCGCGTCCACGACAGGCGTCTCGTGCACGACATGGAGAACGCCGGAAAGACCCGGCTTTGGAACGGCGTTGAGGAAATACGGAACCTGCCCCCTGGTGTACGACTCCCTCGTGCCCTCGCAGGAAATCGAGCGTGCCGTGGAAGTCCACACCTCGGGGCCGACAATGTCGGAGCGGTACGCCGTCGCAAGCTGCGCGTTTGCGTCGACTGCCGCGGGCAGACACCTCATTAGCAGCGCCGCGAGCGCAAACAACGTCCGTTTCATCTTCCCCATTTGTCGATAGTGGCGACAGCCGCCAAGACGTCTCAGTGCACGTTCACCGTAAAGCCCGTAGGCTTCCAGATGATCTGGCCGCCCGTGCCGGTATCCACGGAACCCTTCCAGCCAGCCCTGTTCCTGTGCGCCTTCGAGCGGATGTAGAGCGTGTAGCCGTTCAGGGATATCTTCGTGCTCGTCGACTCAAGGGAGATGTCCCAGATTGTGACATCGGACTTGAGGTAGAGCTTTCCGGAGTTCCTTAGGACGATGTCGAAGTTCTTGATGGTCCTGAGCGACTCGCCGTTCGACGCGGGCAGGTCGGAGCCGCCGCCCCTCGCGTTGTTCGTGCGGTTGTCTATGACTATGCGCGGGCGCGAGCCAGGCACTATCCACGCGACCGTCCCCGCGCTGCCCTGCGGATTGCCGGTCGAGTTCGTCCCCATGTCGTTCAAGCTTCCGTAGGCGATGGCCCTGCCCGCCCAGTTGGCGAAGCCGCCGGCAGTCGTCTTCTCTATCGCTATGCGCCCGCCGCCTGCCATGTAGCCGTAGTCTCCGGCGTAGTAGTACCCCAGCTGGCCGCAGGCGGAGACTGTGCCGCGCCCGTAGAAGTCGCGGCACTTTATGTACACGCTGCCGCCGCTCGCATTGTAGATCGTCTTGGAGCCGTCGCCGTCCGCCGTCACAATGCCGTCGACCAGGAGGACGCCCGCGACATTGAGCTTAACCGCGCCGCCGCCGTATGTCGAGGACTGGCCGCCCGAGCCATAGTTGACAGGGGTGAGGTAGAAGCCGTAGCAGTCTGGTATCGGGTTGCTGTTGATGTTCGTTCCGCGCCCGCCATAGGATGCGCCGGTGGCTCCCAGGGAGCCCTTTCCAGGGCCGTATCCAGACGAGAATCCCTTTCCGTTCGCGTCCACGCTCGCGCTCTCCGAGACCATCATGTCGCCGCCGACCGTGAGGTCAAGCTTGTACGTCTCCGCCGTGCCGCCGCGCGTGTGCGTGATCTTGCCGCCGTCGTCGACGAGCACGCTGCCAGTCACTGCGGAAGGAACGTCTAGCGACAGAACGGCGTTCGTGCCAACGTAGAGCTCGCCGTTCACCTGAAGCGCGGCGCGCGCCGTGAACGTGACGGAGTCCGCATCTCCGCCGAGGATGAGCCCGCCGACCGCAACAGGCGAGGTAATCGTTATCGTCGCGGCGGCGGAGATCTCCGCGACGTCGTTCTCGCCTGGCGCGACGCCGCCAGCCCAGTTCAAGCCGTTCGTGAAGACGGAATCATTGCCCTCGCCAGTCCAGACGAAGCGGCCAGTGCCGAAGAGCCAGTTGGGGTTGTTGTCGCCGTTCGTATAGGGCGAGTCGACGTACACCGCGACACCGCCCGTGGCGTTGTTGCCAGTCACGGAAACGCCCTTCGCGCGGGCGTACTTCGCGGCGGAAATCGCGCCGCCCGTGATCGTGAGCGAGGCGACGCCGCCCACGTCGCCGTTCGCGGTGAATTCCTCGACGGAAAGAGACGCACCGGAGGCGAACTGCACGCTTGAGGCCGCCGTGGCCCTGAGCGAAAGGATTCTGCCGGCCGTGCAGGACCCGCTCCACGAAATTGCGCCGCCGCCCTTCTCCGCCGAGAGCTTCCAGAAGTCGGCGTTCAGGGATACGGTCTGGTTGGCATCGCCGGTAAGGGCGAACGTGCTTCTCACGGGGACGAGCGACCCCGCCGCCATCACCACGTTCGTGGCCGGGACGTCGATGCTCTCCGAGCCGCTCGCGACCATCTGCCCAAGGACTTCCAGGGAGCAGTTTACTGTAAGGTCGTTCCCGGCAAGCCTTATCTTCGCACCCGACGCCACGCTAAGCCCGGCAAGCTCCGTCGCCGAGGCAAGCTCGGGGTCGTTCTCCGTCACCGGCACTATCACGTTGTCCGTCGAGAGCGGCGCGCGCTCGAGGCTCCAGTTCGACGACTCCTGCCAGCTTGAGCTTGTCGCGCCGAGCCACGTGTTCTCCTGGCCTACCTCGGTCTGGAGGAACCTCCAGTTCGTGCATGTCCCCTCGGAGCTTTCGGTCGAGTCGGTGGCAACTATCTCCTCGCCCGTGGCGTTCGAGTATTCCGCCGCGACATACCTTACGCTGAACGAGGAAAGCTCGGATACAGGAACGGCAAGCTTCCACTCCTCGCCCGCTACCGCAGGGCGCAGGTTGAGCTTCGTCGTGTCGTCGCCCGTCAGGGTCAAGGTGCCGCCGCTCGCAATCGTAAGGGAGTTAGTAGACCCGGTTCCAAAGTAAAGCGTCTTCCCCGGCTCTTCGCAGACAAACGAGGCGAACGTGTTGACGCCGTAGAAGTACGCGCTTTCGGAACCTTCAAGCGTCACCCCGCCCGTTGCGGCGCAGGTAAATGTCGATGCGCTGTCCTTCTTCCATCCGCGCTTGAGCGTCATGATTGCGCCGGAAAGGTTCACCTTCGCGTTCTGGATGATGACGTCGCCGACGTCGTAGTCCGTTACCGGTGAGACTTGCTTGCTGCCGCCAGTCATGATGTCGGTGTAGTTTGCCGCGGCTCGCAGGTTCTTGATTATAAGCGTTCCGCCGTTGTCAGCCTGGTCTCCTGTCTTCAGATAGATAGTTCCCGCGCCGCCTTCGCAATTTCCGTTGGGCAGTTTACCACCGTAGGCGGTGATGTTGTTGATGTTGAATCCGCTAAAGTCCTGCCCGCTCCCGGTGAGCCACACGGCGATTCGTCCGCCGCCGCCGGGATACCATGTGTCCTTCAGCTGGTTGCCGCTATTTGCCGAAATCGTGCCCGACCCCGTTATGGAAGCCCCCGTAAGCCAGATGCTGCCGCCGGAACCTATCCTGTAGTTGGCGTCACCGCCATTTGCCGCTATCGTTCCGTTTATCGTCATGGCGCCCGTGGCCGTAATCCGTATCGCGCCGCCTGCATAGCTGTTGCCCGTTCCCTGGCCCATCGTGCCGTAGGCTGTCGGCCGCCTGATCGACCCGTAGCAGCAGGCGTTTCCGCTTCTCGCCCTGCCGCCGTACGCGCCGCCCCAGTTGCTCGCGCCGCCGGTAGTGGCGTTTCCGCACTTGTCCGCCGTGATCTTGCCGCCTGACTCGACGGTAAGGTCGCCCGCGATGCTGATGTTCATCTTCTTTGGCGTGTCCTTGACCTGATACGCCGGAATGTGCGTCAGTGTTCCCCCGGACAATATCCTCACGGATCCATTGATCTGCACCGTCGCATCGACGTAGAGCTTCTGCCCGGAGCCAATCACAAGAGTGTCGTTGCCGTTCGCGCCAACGGATATAACCGCCCCGTTTGAGCGGTACATGAGCGGAACGTCGGGCATCCCGTGAACGAGCCTTACCGTCGTCGACGGGCCGATTTCAAGCCCGCCCGGAACCGTCAAGGAGGAATTCGTCTCCTGCACCATGACCGGCAGGTCATACGTTCCGCCTATGTCGAGCATCGCCTTCGCCTCGGGCCTGAACACGATCTTCTTCGGAGTGATGTCGAATATCGACCTCGTAAGCTTCGTGTTTGCCGCGTAGTTGCACCTGTCGCTTGCAAAGCCCCCTTCGCAGCCGTCTATTATGAGCGTTCCGCAGCCCGCGCCGTCCGCTGTCTCTTCAAGGTAGATCGTTCCTCCAGAACCATCGCTCTTGGCGCTTGCGTACGTCTTGCGGCCAAGCTTCGCCTTGATCGTGCCGGTAAACGAGGTAAAGTCAGCCCCTGCGCCCGTAAGCTTCACGGCGATGCGCCCGCCGCCGCCGCCGCAGTCATACGTGTTCCCCGTGCCAGTGCCGCCGTTAGCATTAAGCGTTCCTGCGCCGGCAAGCGTGCTCGCTGTCAGGAAAATGCTGCCGCCCGCGCCGTTGTGGCAGCTCGTGTTGTTCGCGCCGCTAGCATCTATCGTTCCATCTATCACCATGTCGCCCATCGCGACGATCTTGACGGCGCCGCCGCCTGCCGTCGATCTGCCGCCCGAACCGATGGTAATCGGGCTTGAAATGACGCCATAGCAGTTTGTCGCATTGTTCCAGGTTTCGAAGCAACTGCCGCATCCGCCATGGGCGCCGCTGTCGCCAGACGACGCCTTGCCAGGGCCTTGCGTGGCCGCATAGCCCTTCCCCTTCACGGTGATACTGGCGTCTGAGCCAATGGTGACGTCGCCGCCAGCGTCAACAAGGAGCCTGTATACGCCCAATCCGTTCTTCCAGGCCGTGGTGGTGTTTGTCAGACTTGGCTGGCCAGTCGTAGTCCACGTTCCGGTATTGAAAACTATGTCGCCCGTCACCTTGAGAATTCGCGTCTCGCCGTTGTCCTCAGTATAGCCGTTGATAGTGGCCGTCTTCGTGGCAACGCCGTTTTGCTTGCCCGTTTTGAACGTCACGGTGCCTGTGTAGCCGTCCTGCTCCCACGAGCCGACGGAGATGTTGCGGTCCCACGTCATCGCTACCGCGCCCGAGGTAAGATGGATGTCGTCGCCTGTTGTCGGCGCGGCAGTAGAGACAATAGTCAATTCCGCGTCATCACACCAGCTGCCCGCCGTAGATGCGTTCGAACCAGACGCACCTGTCCAGTACTTGTCGGCGGAGAATAGAGGCAAAGCAAAGGCGATTGCAATCAAAAATGCAAGATGTTTCAGGCGAATGTATCCACTCATGTCAAACCCTTTCCTATTGTTTGCGGATATTATACCATATCCAGCACCATATGTCTAATTTTAGTTGGGTTAGTTGTTGTTAGTCGTTAGTCGCTAGTCGTTAGTGCTTGGTGTCTGGCGAAAATGGAATTTTACAATTCCACTCTCGAACTCGAACTCCAACTCGAACTAATCTCCCCCTCTCCACGGCTAGAAATCTTAACCGTGCAGAAGTTTCGATCAACTCCCCAATAGCCCGCAGAGCTGGGGGATGGCGAGCGACAGCCACGGAATGAACGTGATAAGCATCAGCGCGATTACCATCGCCAGGAAGAAAGGCAGCGCCTTGACGGTCACTTGCGCAATGGTCGTCTTCCCCACTCCGCACCCGATGAAAAGGCAGGTCCCGACAGGCGGCGTGCAAAGACCAATGCAGAGGTTGGCTATGAGGACGATGCCGAACTGTATGTCGCTCATGCCGAGCTGCCTGACGACCGGGAGGAGAATCGGCGTGAAGATGAGGATCGCAGGCGTCATGTCCATGAACGTGCCAACGGCGAGGAGAAGCATGTTGATCGTAAGAAGTATGACGATCGGGTTGTCCGAGAGCCCCAGGAGCCCCTGCGAAACCGACTGCGGGATGTTCGCGACGGTCATGATCCACGACATTGCGCTGGACGCCCCGATAAGAAGCATCACCACGGCCGTCGTGAGCCCCGTCTGCAGGCAGATTCCAGGCAGGTCGCGAAATGGAATCTCGCGATAGAAGACGCACGAGAGGAGGAACGCATACAGCACCGCTATGGCGGCCGCCTCCGTCGCGCTGAAGATGCCGGCGAGAATCCCGCCGATGATCACGATGACGAGCAGGAGACTGGGGATCGCGCGCCAGCAGATCTGCCAGCCAGTGTACTGCGGCCGCGCCGCTTCAGACTGCCTGTCGGACGCGCGCCTCTTCCCGTATCCGTGCCTCAGGCAGAGGATCGCCGAGGCGACGATAATGCAAAGCCCCACGAGGATTCCGGGCAGGATGCCGGCCATGAACATGGCGGCAATGGAAACTGATCCAGCCGCCACCGAATAGACGATCATGCAGTTCGAAGGGGGGATCAGAAGCCCCGTCGTCGCGGCAGTCGCCGTCACGGCCACGTTGAAGTCGCGGCCATACCCCTCCTTGTTCATCTCGGGGATCATGAACCCGCCAATGGACGAGACGGCGGCGGCGGCCGATCCGGAAATCGAGCCGAAGAGCATGCAGGTGAAGACGTTGACGTAGCTAAGGCCGCCAGGCAGCTTGCCGACGAACAGGGCCGCAAAGTCAATCAGGCGGCGCGCCAGCCCTCCCCTTCCCATCAGATAGCCGGAAAGGATGAAGAACGGTATCGCAAGCAGCGGGAAGCTGTTCACGCCGTTCGCCATGCGCTGCGCGACGGTAAAGCCCGCGTCGCCGCCGTGCGCGCAGATCGCGAGCAGCGAGGAGCCGGCAATCGCGACCGCCACCGGCGCGTTCATCGCCAAGAGGACGAAAAAGGAGACGACGAGCAAGAGGATGATGCCCGACATGGCTACTCACCGCCTTCCTGCCGGCTGCCGATTTCTTCCGGCGGCTTGCGCCAGATTTCAACCAGGGCCTCCACCGCAAACATGACGATGAACACCCCGGCGATTGGCAGTACGAGATACACCTGTCCGCGGCTCAGCCAGCGCATAGTCGGCAGCTCCTGGGTCATCTGCGACATCGCGAGGTTCCAGCCGCCTGCAACGAATACCACGACCGCGAGCGCGATAGTGACGACCTGCACGACCATCGCAAGCGTCCTCCGGGAGGCAGGGTGCATCAGCCCCACGAAGAAATCCACTCCAAGATGCATCTTCTCGCCAAACGCCAGCGCCCCGCCGATCATCGAAATCCAGACCAGGAGCACGCAGGCGAGCTCGTCGGTGTACGGCGCCTGCCCGAGCCAGCCGTCGGGAACCTTCCCCTGCAGAAGGCAGTGCGCAAGCTGGCTGCCCATGACAAATCGCGTAAAAACGCCCCACACGACGTCGAGCACAAGCATGGCGACCATCGCGATCACCATCCACTGCAGGAGTTTCACGAGGCCGTTCCGAACGCGTCCGGCGGCAATCATTCCTTCGTCTCCTGTATCTGCCGGTAGAGATCGCGTACTATCGCATAGTCCTCTTGCCGGAGAATCGGTTCGCAGGCCTTGCGGAAGCTCTCGATGTCGGGGGAGATGATCTCTATCTTCTTTTCCTTCGCTACGCGGATGCACTCCTCCGTCTTCTCCTTCCAGAGCTTGCGCTGGAACTCCTCCGACTCGTCCGCGGCCTGCTGCAGCGCCTTCTGGACGTCCTCCGGCAGGCCCTTGAGTATCTTCCACGAAATGATCACCATGTCGGGAATGCTCTGGTGGCCGGAGCAGGAGAAGTACTTGCACACTTCATAGTGGCGGCTCGTGATGAACGACGGCCAGTTGTTCTCGGCGGCATCGACCATACCCTGCTGCAGGGCTGTGTAGAGTTCGCCCCAGCTCGTCGGGCAGGGGCTCCCGCCCATCGCCCGCACCATGTCCATCGCCGTGCGGCTGTTCATCACGCGCACCTTAAGCCCCCTCACGTCCGCGACGGAACGTATCGGCTTTTGCGTGCTGTAGAAATCGCGCTGGCCTGAATCGTAGTAGCAAAGCCCCTGGAAATTCGCCTTCCGCCCCGCAACGAGCAGTTCTTTCCCGAGCGGGCCGTGGAGCACCTTCCAGAAATGGTCGTGGTTGCGGAAGACGAACGGGATGGAAAAGACCTTCATCTCCGGCAGAAACGCCTCAAGGGCCGCCGTCGAGACCTTCGTCATCCCGAGTTCGCCCTTCTGCACCTGTTCAAGGCACTCAACCTCGTTTCCCAGCACCCCGCCTGAATAGACGTCGAGCGAAGCGCGGCCATTGGTCAGCTCCTCCAGCCGCTTCTTCATGAAGAGCATTGCCTGGTGGACGGGGTGCTGCTCGTCGAGGCCATGCGCGAGCTTCAGGACGACCTGCCCCTTGCCGGAGGCCGTGCCTCCGGCCTTGCCCGGGCGGATCACAAGCGCGCCGGCGACGCACGAGACGAGCACGCCGACGATGACGCCGGCCCAGAAGCTAGAGACGCCCTGTTTTGCCATTGCCGCTCTCCGAAAGGCGCGAGACGATGTAGGTGCAGATGTTGCTGCCCGTCACGTTGCAGGCAGTCTCGAACATGTCGAGTATCGGGTTTATGCCGAGCGCGAGGGCGACGATGAAAGTCACCTGGTCGGCCGGGAGGCCCATCGCCTCGAGAACCATGAAAAGGAGAAAGACGGAGCCGCCGGGAATGCCGCCCGCGCCAATCGAGGCGAACATTATGGAAATGCAGAGCGTGCCGATCTGGAAAAGCGTGAGGTGGTGGCCGAACATGTTCGCCGCGAGGATGACAAAGACGGGCAGATGGACGCACACGCCGTCCATGTTGACCGTCGCGCCCATCGGGAGCGAGAACGACGAAAGCTTGCGGTCGATGCCGGCATTGTCGCAGGCCATGAACGACATCGGGAGCGTCGCGGCGGACGAGCGCGTCACGAAGGCCGTGAGCATCGGCTGGCGGAACTTCGCGAGCACCTTGTACGGGTTTTCGCGGCAGAACACCGCGACGGCAAGCGGATAGACGGCGACGATCATGAGGACGACGCATACTATCACGCAAAGCGATATCTTCGCATACGGCCCGAAGAGGAGGACTCCGCTGCGGCCGAAGTTCGTGAACGAAAGCGCGAATATGCCGTAGGGGAAGTACGCGACGATGCAGTCGATTATCTTGAACGACACCTGCTGTGCGCCGTCGCAGAACCTTATCGCGAGCATGACATTCTCCTTCACCTCGTCGCTCGTCTTCTTGCTGTCGAGGAGGTAGCGGGCGCAGAGGCCGAAGAATATCGCAAATACTATAATCGGCAGGAACCTGCCGTCGGCAAGCGCGGCGAACGGGTTCTCGAAGAGGCTGAGGAGGAAGTCCGCAAGCGACCTACTGCCGCCCGACGTGACCATCGTCTGCACGCTCGCCATCCCGGCGGAAGCCGCCTTCTCCGCGCCGGCGCTCGCCATCGAGGGGTTCATGAGAAACGCCATCGCGACGCCGAAGACGGTGGCAAAGAGCGAAGTCGCCGTGTACCACGCAATCACCATGAGCCCCACCCTCCCTGACGAGCCAAGCGGCATCGACGCCGCGCCGTACGTGAGGGAGAAGAGGATGATCGGGTACACGATCATCTTCAGCATCGCAACGAGGACGTCGCCGAAAGGAGAGACATAGCCAAGAACCTTTGCCGCAGTCTCCGGCTGGGCGAAGGCGGAGAGGACGAGCCCCCCCGCCGTGCCCAGGCCGAATCCAAGCAGGATCTTGGCTATCAACGGCAGCTTGAAGCCGCGCATCTTTTACGAGAACTTGTAGACGTCGATCTTCTTGTAGCCGGTGTGGAGGAGGTGGTGAGCCTTCTCGCCGCCCTGCGCGCCGGTCTTGCCGTCGAGGTAGTCCTTGTAGAGGGCCGTGACCTCGGGGTTCAGGTGCGACATGCGGAGCGTGCACTTCTCGTCGTCGGTGTAGAGGCCGGCCGTGCGCTTCGCGCGGACTTCGTCCGTCGCGAGGCAGGGCTGGCC
>JAEEHL010000060.1 GCA_016280825.1 Verrucomicrobiota bacterium | reverse complement strand
GCGTCGTCGGCGAATGGGAGGACGCATAGACAACTGGCAACGGCGGAAGCCTGGCAGCCTGGAAAGACGGGCAATTCTGGAGAACACACCATGAAGGAAGAAGACAACAACAACACGGAGCGGACAAGCAAGTCCGTCTACATCGCAATCCCCGCCGAAGACTACGAGAAGCTCGCGAAGGCGGCCAAGTCGAATTGCCGGAGCATCGGCGGCGAGCTTCTCTACGGATGGAAGAGGAACCATGAGCGCGAACACGGCAAATAGCGCGCGCTGGCTTTCGTCGGCGGAGTGCCGCGAGGAGTACGGCCTCACGAAGGCGCAGCTGAAGACGCTCCGCGCGTCCGGACGCGTCCGCGCCGTGAAGGCCACGCAGAAGAAGTGGCTCCACAGCCGCGAGGACATCGACCGCGTCTTCGAGCCGGTCCCGCACGACGCCGAGTGGCGCGCGGACCTTGCCTACGTGGAGCAGCACACCGCATGATTTACGGCCCCGGCGCGGACCACTGGAAAACACCGGCGGAACTGTTCACCGCGCCGCGGGCCACCAACCACAAGCAACACAGGAGAACCACCATGAACAGTAAGTCAACAATGACCGTCACGCCGCATATACCGGAGGAGGTGTAGAGATGGGCGATGACCTTTTCACGCAAGCCGACTTCACTGCGCTGTCAGAACGCGTAGTCGAGTTGGAAAACCACATGCAGGAAATCCTCTTGGAGCGCACCGCACTTGTGGAACGCGTAGCCGCATTGGAACGCTTGGCCACGCTTGGTAAAAAAGACCGAGCCTGCCCATCTAACATGGTTCAGTTGCGGACACTTCAGATATACCGGTTTGTTCAGAATAGACAATCGACGTTCAACAACTCAATTATTCTGAACGAGTCGAAAATACCAGGCCTCTCTGAAGGTATAGTCACTGATACTCTGACTGACTTGAGGAAGATGGGCCTTATTGTGTGTCCCAATGAGAAATGCTGGGGCAAGGGGGCCGAGTATTTCCCAATGAGACGGTCTAATGCAGAGAGCATCATTTTGGACTACTACTCAAAGAAGTCCACAACACAAGGAGAAACACAACAATGAGCAAGGAACTGCTGACAGCTTCGCGAATGGCATGCCTCATGTCGTGCCCGCGCAAGCACTACTGGCGCTACGAGCGCATGCTACGCGCCGTCCGTGACTCCGCGCCGCTCCGCTTCGGCACGGCGTGGCACCGCGCGCTGGAGGCCCGTTTCGCGGGCTCCGGATACGAGGAGGCACTGAGGCTCGCCCTCGAGACCTCCAACGAAATCGACCCCTACGAGGCGGCGACGCTCCAGGGGCTTCTCTCCGCCTACTGGCAGCACTACGGCCCCGAGGAGAACGGCGTCACGGGCGTCAAGCCCGAGGTCGCCTTCGACGCGGCCATCGAGGGGACGCGCAAGTTCACCGCCGCCGGCAAGATCGACGGCGTGGGCTTCGCCCCGGACGGCCGCCTCGTCCTGGTCGAGCACAAGACCGTCGGCGAGGACATCTCCGACACGAGCGACTACTGGCAGCGCCTCATGCGGAACGACCAGGTCTGCCAGTACGTCCTCGGCGCCTCCGCCTTCTACGGCCGCGAGATAGACTCCATCGTCTACGACGTGGCGCGCAAGCCTTTGACGAAGCCCGCCGAGAACGTCCCGTTCGTGGACGAGAACGGCCTCAAGATCGTCATCGGCCCGGACGGGAACCGCGTCCTCAAGAAGAACGGCGAGCCGAAGCAGACCGCCGACAAGGAGAAGGGCGAGTACGTGTACGGCGCGAAGGAGACGCCCGAGGCCTATGCGCAGCGCATCTGCGACGACGCCTGCGCGCGGCCGGAGTTCTACTTTGCCCGGAAGGAGGTCGCCGTCACGCACGACGCCCTGGACGAGTTCAAGGCCAACCGCCTCGAAATAGTCCGCCTCATCCAGCACTATCGCCGGCGGAAGTTCTGGCCGCTCAACCACGGCCCCATGACGTGCCGCCTCTGCGAGTACGCCGGCTTCTGCCTCATGGGCCACGTGCCCGCCGAGGGCGAGGCCCCCGAGGGATTCCGGATCGCCGACGACCCGAACGAGGAGCTTGCACGATGAGCCGCTTCGCCGAATTCGACCACGGCCCGCTGGCCATGATAAACGTCGACAAAATCGTCTCCGTCTGGATACAGGACAAGTTCGACGAGAACCATGACCCCGACGTGGAAATCTATTTCTCCAACCACCGGAACGAGGAACCGCTTCGGCTTCCGTGGGCAGACTGGGAGGTCGTCCGCTCGAAGATGGTCCGCCGTCCGAACAACACAAGAAAGGAACACTAACCATGGCACCAATGCCACCCCGCCGCACGGCAGCCCCGTCGGCGCCACTCGCCGCCCCCCGCGGCACAATCACGTTCCAGAAGCCCCTCGCGGCCTCCGGACACCGCATCCTCCTCTACGGCCAGGGCGGAATAGGAAAAACCACCCTCGCCTCGCTCATGCCCGGCCCCGTCGCGTTCTTCGACCTCGACGAAAGCCTCGGCCGCCTCGGCATAGACGCCGCCTGCCTCTACCCGCAGTCCTGGCGCGAGCTCCGCGAGGCGCTCAACGCCGACGGCTGGGACGGAATCCGGACGATAGTCATCGACACCGCGACGAAGGCGGAGGAGATGGCGGCCGCCGAGGTCATCGCGGAGCACCGCGGCGAACTCGGCAAGGACAACCGCCCCGTCTCGTCAATCGAGTCCTTCGGCTACGGCAAGGGCTACATGCTTCTCTTCGAGAAGTTCCAGCCCCTCCTCGCCGACCTCGACAAGCATGTCCGCGCCGGGCGCAACGTCGCCCTCGTCGCGCACGACTGCACGACCACCGTGCCGAACCCG
>JAEEHL010000059.1 GCA_016280825.1 Verrucomicrobiota bacterium | reverse complement strand
TCGGCTATGAGCAAAACGTGGTGATCACGACGCGCCCCCACGGCTACCGCAAGTTCCCGAAAAAAAGGATGTGCCTTCTCAAACCGCTCCTCAACCGCCACCCGGCCATCTACCAGGCGCTGAAGAACCGCCATGTCTGGTACAACGAAACGCTGGAGTACATCGACTCGCGCGTCGCCGCCGGCAAGGCCATCCCCATCGCGCCGAAGGAACCGCTTGGAATCTCCCGCGTCTGCCATGACCCGGATGTGATGCAACGCATCTACGACATCGGCCGCAAGGCCGGCGAAGCCGCGGAGGTGACGTTTGACAAGGGCCACTAACCCAAACTTTGAAAAGACTGAGAAAGGAAAACAAAATGAAAGTACTGATGCTGAATGGTTCATGGAACAACGACGGAAATTTTGGGTCTGTCCCCAAAGTGCCCATTTTGAAATATCGCATTATTCTTAGGGGACGGGCGAATATTATGCAGATTGCTTGCGCAGTCGCGGGGTCTGTCCCCAAGTTTCTGACAAGTATAGGGAGAAGTTAAAATGTGGCACAACCGTACAAGAGAAAAATTGGGGAACCTCCAAAATTTCCGCTCCCATTGATATTTTCGGCGTTTTTTGCTATACTACACCAAATTCGTTTCGTAAAAGACAAGAAGATCAGGAGATAATTCGATATGGCGATGATGAAGGGGTTCTCGAACGCGTTCCGCATTCCGGAACTGCGCAAGAAGATATTGATAACCTTGGGGCTGGTGTTCGTGTGCCGTCTCGTCTCGCAGATTCCAACCCCCGGCGTCGACTGGGCTGCGCTCTCGAAGGCCATTGCCGACATGCGGGCGGCGTCCAACTCGAGCGGCGGCCTCATGGACATCTTCGACGTGTTCACCGGCGGTGCGCTCGGGCAGTGCGCGATAGGCTTTCTCTCGATCTGGCCGTACATTTCGGCGCAGATCGTGATCCAGCTCCTTTCGTCCGTCATCCCGTCCCTTGAGAAGCTAAAGAAGGAGGGCGAGTCGGGCCGGCAGCAGCTTGCGCAGATCACGAGGTATCTCACGATCTTCCTCTGCGTTGTGCAGTCCTGGGGAATCGCGACCGTCGTCTCGACGCCCGGCCTCGGCATTGGCCTTTCCTACGAGGGGCACCTCCTCCAGGCCGTCGGCAATCCCGGGCTCGGGTTCCATCTCATGACCATGATCGGCATGACCTCGGCCTCGCTCTTCGTCATGTGGCTCGCCGACCAGATCACCACCTTCGGCATCGGCAACGGCGCCTCGCTCATCATCATGATCAACATCACCTCGCGTCTGCCTGCGGCGCTCATCAGCGCGTGGGAGCGCTACTTCGGCCTTGCGGGCGTCCAGGCCTCGGCTCCTATCGCGGAGCTTCCCGTAGTGGTGGGCTTCTTCATCCTCGTCGTGATGGGCACGGTGATGCTCGTCCAGGGCGTGAGGAAGGTCGTCATCCACTCCACGCGGCGTTCCGTCGGCGGCGGCAGCACGTACGGCATGCAGCAGACGTTCATGCCGCTCAGGGTGAACTACACGGGCGTCATGCCGATCATCTTCGCCCAGCCGCTCATCCAGATTCCCGCCGCGCTTCTCGCGAAGGCGACGGACGCCACGGCTCCCGGCTTCAGCGGCATGGTGCACCGCTTCGCGCAGGACCTCGCCAACCCGACGGCGCTCCACATGGTCGTCTACGCGCTTCTCATCATGTTCTTCGCGTTCTTCTGGGTGGCGACGCAGTTCAACGCGATCGACATCTCCGAGAACCTCAAGAAGGGCGGCTCGTACATCCCCGGCATCCGTCCGGGCAGGGCGACCGCCGAGTACCTCGACGACATGATGACGAAGATCACCCTGATCGGCGGCACCGGGCTTCTCGTGGTGGCGCTCATACCGATGCTTCTCATGGGCTGGATGCACATTCCGTGGGCCATTGCCTCGTTCTTCGGCGGCACGTCGCTCCTCATCATCGTGGGCGTCGCGCTCGACACGCTGCGCATAATGGAGAGCCATCTCCTCGTTCGCAAGTACGAAGGCTTTCTTGCCCATGGCTCGCTGCGCGGGCGCGGCGGAATGTAATTAACCAGCAGGAGGTCCGGTCAATGGACAGACGTGAATTCCTGAAGGGCGCGGCGTGGATGGGCGCGGCTGCCGCGCTTGTCGGCTGCTCTTCCTCGAAGGGCTTTGGCTTTGGCGAAGGCGGCAAGATGGCGTTCTACGCCGACAAGCCCTTCAAGAAGCTGCGCGTGGGCATCGTGGGCCTCGGCAGGGGCCTTGCCGGGGTGAATGGCTTCAATGCGATCCCTGGCTGCGAGATAACCGCGATCTGCGACATCAACGCGACGCGCGTCAGGTGGGTCGAGAAGAAGATCGCGGAGGCGGGGAGACCCCAGCCGAAGGTCTACACCGGCTCGGAGGAGGCCTGGAAGGGGCTCTGCGACGACCCCAACGTCGATCTCGTCTACAACGCGACCCCGTGGGAGCTTCATGTGCCAATCGCGCTCTACGCGATGCGCGCCGGCAAGCACGTCGCAACGGAGGTGCCATCCGCGTTCACGGTCGACGACTGCTGGGAGCTCGTCGAGACCTCCGAAAAGCTCGAGCGCCACTGTATGCAGCTCGAGAACTGCTGCTACGGCGAGAACGAGATGCTCGCGCTGAACCTCTGCAGGCTCGGCAAGCTCGGCGACCTCGTCCATGCCGAAGGGGCCTACATACACGACCTCAGGAGCTACAACTACGGCGAATGGGTCGAGGAGACCCCGGGCAAGAACCAGAAGGAGGGCGTACACGCGTACTGGAACTTCTGGCGCCTCAGGCACAACACGGCGCACAAGGGCAACCAGTACACGACGCACGGCCTCGGCCCAATCTGCTGGTACATGGACATCAACCGCGGCGACCGCTTCGACTACCTCGTCTCGCTCGAGTCTGACCAGTTCAACTTCGAGGCGTACGCGAAGGCCGCGTATCCCGGCACCTGGAGGGCGGAGCACAAGGTCGAGATGGGCGACATGAACACGATGCTCATAAAGACGAAGAGGGGCCGCTCGATCATGATCCAGCACGACGTGAGCTCGCCGCGCCCGTATTCGCGCATCAACACCGTGACCGGCACAAAGGGCATCTTCGCCGACTATCCCTACCGCGTCGGCTGGGAGGAGAAGGCCGGCGCGGGGGTCCATTCGTTCTTCAAGGCCGAGCGCGCCGAGGAGGTGAAAAAGGAGTTCATGCACCCCCTCTGGAAGCAGTCCGGCGAGATGGCCAAGAAGCTCGGCGGCCACGGCGGAATGGACTTCCTCATGGTGCTCAGGCTCGCGTACTGCCTGCAGAACGGCCTGCCGCTCGACCAGAACGTCTACGACCTCGCGAGCTGGTGCTGCCTGTGCGAACTGAGCG
>JAEEHL010000058.1 GCA_016280825.1 Verrucomicrobiota bacterium | reverse complement strand
GTCGGCGGCGTTCTCCGGCGTGGAACTGAAGGCGTACTGCATAATGGACGACCACTTCCACTTCGTATGCAGGGTGGAGAAGCCCGACGAACCGGTGGGCGAGGGGGAGATATTGAAGAGAGTTGCCCTTCTCAAGGGTGAGAGGTTCGCGGGAAACCTCTCAATGCACTGGGCACAGATTAGGAAGTCAGGTCTTGAATGCCAGGTAGAGGAGGAGCTTGGCAGGTGGCGGGGGAGGATGCACGACATAAGCGAGATGGCCAAGACGTTCAAGGAGCTCGTGAACGTAGCGTACAAGAGGCGGAAGCCGCATTGCGGAGGCCTTTGGAGCGGAAGGTTCAAGTCGACGCTGGTGGAGGACGGCAAGTACCTCGCCACCTGCGTCCGCTACGTGGAGCTGAACCCAGTGAGGGCGGGGATGGTGAATAGGGCGCGCGACTACGCCTTCAGCTCGCAGAACTCGGAATCGGCGGCGCTATATGTCGCGTTCAAGGGGGTCGAGGGGGGCTCCGAAGGGATCGAGGGTCGGCTCATGGGGAGAATCGCGCAGATAGCCGGCGGGGTCGTCTTCGGCGGGTATGCGTTCGTCGCGGGGTGGGCGGCGGCCGAAGGATGGCGCGCGAAGCCGCAGAAGGTGCTGCCGGACGCGTACTCGTCGCATGGGCATATCCTCGCAAAGGCGGGGTAAACGTTGGGAAGGACGATGGAAAGCAAAAGGTATCGAGGGCAATGCCGGGGTCTGTCCCCAGGGGAATGGAGGTGAGTGCAGGGTCTGTCCCCAAAAGGGATGTTGCGGAAATAGTCTGAAAATGATATAATTTCACAGCAAACAGGGCTTTCAGGAAAATGAAAAACTATTTGGCAATCGACATCGGTGCGAGTTCGGGCAGACACATGCTCGGCCGCGTGGAGAACGGGAAGATCGTCTTGGACGAAGTTTTCCGTTTCGAGAACACCCAGGTGCGCAGGAATTCCCATGACTGCTGGGACATCGAGCGGCTTGTGGAGAACGTCAAGAAGGGCATCGACGCAGCTCTTCAGAAGTCTGAGATCGAGTCGATAGGCATCGATACGTGGGGCGTCGACTTCGTCCTTCTCGACGAGAGCGGCGAAATGATCGGCGACGCGGTGGCCTACCGAGACGTCCGTACCGCCGGCGCGGACGAGGAGATAGAATCGGGCGTGATGCCGTTCAAGGAGCTATATTCGCGAACCGGCATACAGAAGACCTCCTTCAACACCATCTACCAGCTCTGGGCGCTCAAGAAGGAGCATCCCGAGCAGCTTGAGAAGGCGGCGAACCTTCTGATGATTCCCGAATACATCAACTACCGCCTTGCCGGGAACATCGTCCACGACTACACCGACAGTTCCACGACGGCGCTTCTCGACGCGAAGACCAAGGACTGGGACTTCGACCTCATCGAGAAGCTCGGCCTCCCCAGGCGGATATTCGGGAAGCTCGAGATGCCTGGCGCGACAGTCGGCGAGTACAGGGGAGTGAAGGTCGTCATGCCCGCCCTGCATGACACGGGGAGCGCGTTCCTCGCAGTTCCCGCGAAAGACGACAGGGCCGTCTACCTTTCGAGCGGCACGTGGTCCCTCCTGGGCATCGAGAACTCGCGCCCCGTCCTAACCGAGGAGTCGCTTGAGGCGAACATGACGAACGAGGGCGGCGCATGGGGCAGGTACAGGTACCTGAAGAACATAATGGGCCTCTGGATGGTGCAGTCGATACGCCGCGAGCTGAATGGCGAGAAGTACGTCGAGGGGCGCGACAACGACGCGACAATCGACGCGCTGAAGGGCATCGAAGACTGGCAGAAGGGTCGCAAGTACTCCTTCCGTGATCTCGAGATGGCGGCGCGGGGCTCCGTCTCGTACCAGACCACCGTCAACGTCGACGACGATCGCTTCATGAACCCGGAGTCGATGATCGCGGCGGTCGTGGAGGCCGCCGAACGCGCTGGCGAGCGGCCGCGCACCATCGGCGACATCGTGCAGTGCGTGTACAAGTCGCTTGCGGAGGCGTACGCCGACACCATAGAGAAGCTCTCCTCCATAACGGGGCGCAACTTCTCGACGATCCACATCGTTGGCGGCGGCTGCCAGGACAAGTACCTCAACACCCTTACGGCCGAGGCCACCGGCCTCAACGTGGTGGTCGGGCCGGTAGAGGCGACGGCCACCGGCAACCTCATAGTGCAGATGATCGCGGCAGGCGAATTCAAGGACCTCGACGAGGCAAGAAAGGCGATACCCACATGACGAAGAGACTCGACCCCACAAAGCTCAAGGACTGGGAGATAGCGCAGGCGGCGGAGGAGACCCTCCGGCCCGCGGCGGATCTCGCCGCCGAGCTTTCGCTCAAGGACGACGAGTGGGACCCGTACGGCAAGGTGCTCGCGAAGGTCGACGTGGCGAAGGTCCTCTCGCGCGTCGGCGGCGAGAAGCGCGCGAAGTACATCGACGTCACGGCCATCACGCCGACTGCGCTCGGCGAGGGCAAGACCACGACGACGCTCGGCCTCGTGGAAGGGCTCGGCCTTCGCGGCAAGAAGGTGATTGGCTGCGTAAGGCAGCCCTCTGGCGGGCCCACCTTCAACATCAAGGGCTCCGCCGCGGGCGGCGGCCTTGCGCAGGTAGTGCCGCTTACGTCGCTTTCGCTCGGGCTTACGGGCGACATCGACGCTGTCACGAACGCCAACAACATCGCGATGGTCGCCCTCAACGCGAGGATGCAGCACGAGAGGAACCACGACGACGCGTGGCTCGCGGAGCGCGGGCTCAAGCGTCTCGACATCGACCCTGACCGCATCCAGTTCCGCTGGGCGATGGACTTCTGCGCCCAGGCGCTGCGCGACGTCGAGATAGGCCGCGGCGGCCCGCTCGACGGCTTTACGTGCAAGAGCGGCTTCTACATCACCGTCGCCTCCGAGGTGATGGCGATACTCGCGATGAGCGCCGACCTCGCCGACATGAGAAAGCGCCTTTCGAGGATAGTGCTTGCGTACTCGAAGTCCGGAAAGCCCGTTACAACGGCAGACCTCGAGGTGGACGGCGCGATGTGCGCGCTTCTCGTGAACGCCATCAAGCCGACCTTGATGCAGTCGCTCGAAGGCCAGCCCGTGTTCGTGCACGCAGGGCCGTTTGCCAACATCGCCATAGGCCAGAGCTCGGTCGTCGCCGACCGCCTTGCCTGCGCCCTCGGCGAATACGTCGTCACGGAGTCGGGGTTCGCAAGCGACATGGGCTACGAGAAGTTCTGGAACATAAAGTGCCGCTGCTCCGGCCTGAAGCCAGACGCCGTCGTTCTCGTCGCGACGGTGCGCGCGTTGAAGGCGCACGGCGGCGCCCCGAAGGTGAAGGCGGGCCTGCCGCTCGACAAGGCGTACACCACGGAGAACCTCGAGCTTCTCGAGAAGGGCTGCGAGAACCTTCTTGCGCACATCGACATCATACGGCGCTCGGGCGTGCAGCCCGTCGTCTGCCTCAACGCGTTCTACACCGACACCGAGGCCGAGCGCGACCTCGTGCGCCGCGTAGCCGAGGGCGCGGGGGCGCGCTTCGCCGTCTCCGACCACTGGCTTCTCGGCGGCGAAGGCGCGCTTGAGCTTGCCGACGCGGTCGTCGAGGCCTGCGAGGAGCCGAACGGGTTCGACTTCCTCTGCGACCTCTCCCTCCCCATCAAGGAGCGCATCGAGCGCCAGGTGAAGGAGGTCTACGGCGGCGACGGCGTGGACTACGCGCCAGAGGCGCTCTCGAAGATATCGGAATTCGAGGCCGACGCGGAGATTGCGCGCCTTCCCGTCTGCATCGCGAAGACGCAATACTCGCTTTCGCACGACCCGGCGCTCCTGGGCCGGCCGAAGGGGTGGCGCCTGCCGGTGAAGGACGTCCTCGTGTACCGCGGCGCGGGGCTTCTTGTGCCTGTCGCAGGCGAGATAAAGCTCATGCCTGGCACGAGCGCATCGCCCGCGTACAGGCGAATCGACGTTGACGTTGAAACAGGCAAGGTAAGGGGGCTCTTCTGATGAGCAAGAAAATCGTTCTCTCGATCTCGATTGCGTGCGGGCTTCTGGCGCTCGTGCTGACGAGGCTCTACATTTCCGCCGTGGAGTCGCAGGTGGCTAAGAAGAAGTCGGACCTCGACAGGCGCTACGGCACGATGGAAGTGCTGTGCTTCTGCGAAGACACGCCCGCCGGAACCGTCGTCGAAAGGCGCGATCTCGGGACGAGGGTCGTCCCGAAGCTTGGAATGCGCGGGCAGGCGCTTACAGAGGACCGGCTCCCCGACGTCATTGGCAGAAAGACGCTGATAGGCCATTCGGCGGGCGACGTCCTCTTCTGGTCCGACATCGAGGGAGGCGATCCCTCCGCAAAAGGCCTTTCGCACGACGTGAAGCGCCTCATGCGCGCGGTCTCGATAAACGTAGGGCCTGCCGCGGGAGTCTCGGGCATGGTGCGCCCCAACGACCATGTCGACGTTATCGGCACGTTCGCCTTCTCGACCGACCCGAAGGACGTAGCCACCCTCACGATGCTCCAGGACGTCCTCGTCCTCGCCACCGGACGCGAGACCGCGAAGTCTCGCGACATGGAGAGGTCGATAGGCCGCGACTCGTATTCGCTCGTCACGCTCGAGGTCTCGCCGCGCGAGGCGGAGATGATAGCGTTCGCCGAGCAGATGAAGGGGCGCCTCACGCTCACCCTGCGCAACAAGAACGACACCTCCTTCGAAAAGGAGCTGCCGCAGGTCGACTACGAGAAGATCCGCACCACGATAGAGGAGCTCAACATGAAGCGCCAGCACAAGAACGGGGGCGTGTTCAAATGATCCTCACGACGCTCGCCGACGGGGTGCGTTCCACGCTCGAGCTCGAGCGCGGCAACTACCTCATCGGGCGCGGCGAAGGCTGCCGCATACGCTTCACGTCGCCCGAGGTGAGCGAGCGCCATGCAATCCTCACGGTGACTGACGAGAAGGCCGTCATCGAAGACCTCCACTCCGCGAACGGCACGTTCGTGAACGGCGAGCCGATCGAGAGCGCGGTTGCGCTCGAAAGCGCGATGGTGGTGCAGATAGGCCCGAACCTCCTCAGGGTGAGCGACGACGAAGAAGACGGCGCCCGCGAGGAGCTGGCCGTGGATGAAGGGGCGCAGGAGGACGAGGCTCCCCCGGAAGACGAGCCCACTGGCGACGAGAAGGTGGCGGCGGACCCGATGCGCGAACTGCGGGCGAACGTGCAGGCCCAGATACAGCGCGAGCTTCTGAAGCGCGTGGACATGAAGCGCCTCACGCTGCAGGGCGTCGACGCGGAGGGCCTCGAAGAGACGGCCCGCGAGAAGATTCACCAGATAGTTGACGAAGTGGTCGCCAACAACCGCCTTCCCGAGGGCATAGACCCGTACAGGCTCGAGGAGGACGTCTTCAACGAGGCGCTGCGGCTCGGGCCGCTTGAGGACCTTCTTGCCGACGACTCCGTTTCGGAGATAATGGTGAACGGCCCCGACCGCGTGTTCATAGAGCGCGGCGGCAGGCTGCAGCTTTCCGACTGCCGCTTCACCGACGACCAGAGCGTCCTCTCGGTGATAGAGCGCATCGTCTCGCCGCTTGGGCGGCGCATCGACGAGTCGCAGCCGTACGTCGACGCGAGGCTGAAGGACGGAAGCCGCGTGAACGCCATTATCGCACCGCTTTCGCTTTCCGGCCCGACGATAACGATACGAAAGTTCTCCAAGAAGGCTCTCACCGCCGACGACTTTATCAAGTTCGGCACGTGGACGCACAACGCGGCGGAATTCATGAAGCTCTGCGTCCTCTTGAGGAAGAACATAATCGTGGCGGGCGGCACCGGCTCGGGCAAGACGACGCTCCTCAACCTCCTTTCCGGCTACATCCCGCGCACCGAGCGCATAATCACCGTCGAGGACGCGGCGGAACTGAGGCTCCAGCAGCCGCATGTCGTGCGGCTCGAGGC
>JAEEHL010000057.1 GCA_016280825.1 Verrucomicrobiota bacterium | reverse complement strand
GCAACGTCGCGGAAATAGGAAGATGTCGCCTCAACATGCAACATAAGGAAAACGCCATGAACAAAATCCCATACAAGACGTATCTTGAAGAGGGCGAAGTCCCGTCAAGCTGGTACAATGTCCGCGCCGACATGAAGAAGAAGCCGGCGCCGCTCCTGAACCCCGCGACAGGCGCGCCGTGCACGGCGGACGACCTCTCGCACGTCTTCTGCAGCGAGCTTGTGGAGCAGGAGCTCGACGAGACGACGCCGCTTTTCAAGATACCGCGCGAGATACGCGACTTCTACAGGATGTTCCGCCCGTCGCCGCTCGTGAGGGCGTACTTCCTCGAGGAGGCCCTGGGCACGCCCGCGAAGATCTACTACAAGTTCGAGGGCAACAACACCTCGGGTTCGCACAAGCTGAATTCCGCGGTCGCGCAGGCATACTACGCGAAGGCGCAGGGGCTTAAGGGCGTCACTACCGAGACCGGCGCAGGCCAGTGGGGCACGGCGCTTTCGATGGCCTGCGCGTTCTTCGGGCTCGACTGCCGCGTCTTCATGGTGAAGTGCTCCTATGAGCAGAAGCCGTTCCGCCGCGAGGTGATGCGCACGTATGGCGCGAGCGTAACGCCGTCGCCGTCGATGGATACGGAGGTCGGGCGGCTCATCAACGCCGAGCACCCGGGTACGACAGGCTCTCTCGGCTGCGCCATCTCCGAGGCGGTGGAGCTTGCGGTGAAGACGCCCGGCTACCGCTACGTGCTCGGCTCCGTCCTCAACCAGGTTCTCCTCCACCAGTCGATAATCGGCCTTGAGGCGCGCGCCGCGTTCAGGAAGCTCGGCGTGAAGCCCGACGTCATCATCGGCTGCGCGGGCGGCGGCTCGAACCTGGGCGGGCTCATCGCGCCTTTCATGGGCGAGAAGCTGCGCGGCGAGGCCGACTACCGCATCGTCGCCGTGGAACCGGCAAGCTGCCCGTCGTTTACGCGCGGCAAGTACGCCTACGACTTCTGCGACACGGGCCGCATCTGCCCGCTTGCCAAGATGTACACCCTCGGCGCGGACTTCATCCCTTCGCCGAGCCACGCCGGCGGCCTTCGCTTCCACGGCATGAGCTCGACGCTCTCGGAGCTCTACGACCAGAAGCTCATGGAGGCGGTGAGCGTCAGGCAGTCCGACGTGTTCGCCGCGGCGCGGCAGTTCGCGCGAGTCGAGGGCATACTCCCCGCGCCGGAGTCGAGCCACGCCATACGCGCCGCGATCGACGAGGCGCTGAAGTGCAAGGCCGAGGGCAGGGAGGAGACGATACTCTTCGGGCTCACCGGCACCGGCTACTTCGACATGAAGGCGTACGAGGCGTTCAACGACGGCACGATGAGCGACTACGAGCCAACCGACGAAGATCTTGAAAGGAGCTTCGCCAAGCTGCCGAAAGTCAATGCGTAAGGAGGGAATGCCATGTTCGAGAGACTGCTTGCCAAGCTGCTGGTGTTCTGGCTGCCGCTGCCAAAGGCCAAGAAGAAGGTTCTTGTGATAAGGCTCCGCTCGAAGCTGTTCGCGATGGGGCTTAAGAAGGTGAAGCTCGGCCGCGACATACGCTTTGAGAAAAAGAGCGTCTTCACGCCCGGCTCGGAAGTCGGCGACCGCACCAAGGTTACTGAAATACACGTCTTTGGCAAGGGCAAGATAAAGATAGGCCGCTATTGCCGCCTTTCATGGGGTCTGCGCGTCCACACGTCGAACCACGACTACCGTGGCGACCTCCTGCCGTTCGGCGAGGGCAACGTCATAAAGGACGTCGAGATAGGCGACTTCGTCTGGATCGGCGCGGACGTCCTTCTCCTCCCGGGCACGAAGATCGGCGAGGGGTGCATAATCCAGGGCGGTTCGGTTGTGCATGGCGAGATACCGCCTTGCTCGATAGCCGGCGGCAACCCTGCCAAGGTCTTCGCGCAGCGAGACAGGGAGCACTTCGAAAGGCTCAAGGCGGAGAAGCGGTATCTTTCGCACACGGAGGGCTGGTAGTTTTTCCCATTTTGCAACCGCTGGAATTTTGATATAATACGCGCACTATGAAACCGACATTGGTAGTTCTGGCGGCGGGCATGGGCTCGCGATACGGTGGGCTCAAGCAGGTCGACCCTGTGGGGCCCTCTGGGGAGGCTATTCTCGACTACAGCGTATTCGACGCCCATCGCGGCGGGTTCGGCAAGGTCGTATTCGTCATCCGCAAGGATTTCGACGAAGAGTTCAGGCGCAAGGTCGGCGCCAAGTACGAGGGCCTTGTGCCTGTCGACTACTGCTATCAGGACATTTCCGACCTTCCCGCGCCGTACAAGGTTCCGGAAGGGCGCGAGAAGCCCTGGGGGACGGCGCACGCCACGCGGGCGGCGCGTTCCGTCGTAGACGGCCCGTTCGCGGTCATAAACGCCGACGACTTCTACGGGCGCGATGCGTTCGCGAGGCTTGGCGCGTTCCTCTCCTCGCAGGGCGGCGACGGAGGGCAGATGGAGTTCGCGATGGTGGGCTACAGGCTTGACCTCACCCTTTCGGAGAACGGCTCAGTTGCGCGCGGGATATGCGACATCGACGGCGACGGGTATTTAAGGAGCGTTGTCGAGATGACGAAGCTCGTCAGGGCGGGCGACGTCGCCGAGAACCGCGAGAACGAGGCTTCTCCCGTCAAGGTTCCGCTCGACGCGCGCGTCTCGATGAACTGCTGGGGATTCTCGGCAGGGCTCTTCGACGAGCTTGAAAGGCGCTTCCCCGAATGGCTTGCCAGGCGCGGCGGAGAGATGAAGAGCGAATGGTATCTCCCCTTTGTCGTGGACGAGCTGGTGAAGGAGGGGCGGGCGCGCTGCAAGGTGCTCCCGACGGATTCCTCCTGGTTCGGGGTCACGTATCGCGAAGACAAGCCGTTTGTGCAGGGTGAGATCGCGAAGCTCGTCGCCGCGGGCGAATACCCCGGGAATCTTTCCGCGGCGTTTGGAAGATAGGAGAAGAGGGATGAAGGAATATGCAGTAGGTCTCGTCGGCGTCGGCGCGGTCGGCACCGAGATGATCAAGGTCCTCAAGGAGCGCAAGTTCCCGCTCAAGGGGCAGGTGCAGGTCTTCGCGTCGCGCGAGCGCGACGAGCAGATACTCGGCGAGACGTACCACGTGAAGAAGGCGGGCGAGGACAGCTTCAACGGCCTCGACATCGTCCTTTTCGCCGGAAAGACCGACGTCGCGCTTGAGCTGAAGGACGCGGTGGTGAAGGCCGGCGCGAAGATGATCGACAACTCCCGTGCGTTCCGGCAGGACCCGGATGTTCCGCTCGTCGTGCCGCAGGTGAACGCCGAGGACCTCGACTGGAACAAGGGCGTCATCGCGAACCCGAACTGCACGACGGCGAT
>JAEEHL010000056.1 GCA_016280825.1 Verrucomicrobiota bacterium | reverse complement strand
TTCTCTTGGCTTGGAGATGGCGACTTGCGCTGAAGACATCGATCTTTCCGAATATGGCATAAAGCATAACAAGTGTGTAGACGATGATTTAATGGTTCGCTTGTTTCATGATGATGCGAAGCTAATGGATTTCATCGGTGCTGAATACGATATGATTGACGGCTGGACTCTTAAGAAATCGAGGAAAGACAAAGGGCAGCGTAAGGCGTGTGGTTGTATTGTGAGCAAAGATATCGGCATGTACAATACTTGTCCACACTTGTGTAAGTATTGTTATGCCAACTTTAGCGATGAGCTGGTGCTAAAGAATTACCGGCAGTTTTCTCTAAAGATGATATAATTTCGACGAGGAGAAAATAATGAGAGGCGAAGACCAGAACATCGAGTACAAGCAGAGCTGGAGGGATGAATACCTTAAGTGGATATGCGGATTCGCCAATGCCTCCGGCGGGCGGATGCTAATCGGCGTTGCCGACGACAAGAAAGGCAATGAGGTTGTCGGCGTCGCTGACTGGAAATCGCTGCTTGAAAACATACCCAACCTGATGCGAGACACCATGGGGATGATAGCGGACGTCAATCATGTCCGCAAGGGTGGCAAGGACATTGTTGAAATCGTTGTCCCGTCTTACCCAGTTCCAATCTCGCTTCGCGGAGTGTACTATGTCCGGCGCGGTGCAACGAACCAGCGCCTGTCAGGGCCAGGGCTGGAGTCGTTTCTCCTCAAGAGGCGCGGGCTCCATTGGGAGAACCTGCCGTGCCCGCGTCTGAAGTTGAAGGACATATCGGCGAATGAAATAAAGCGGTTCAAAGACCTTGCGATAGACAAAGGAAGACTTGACGTTTCCGTTCGACGCGAGACGAAGGAGAACTTCATCTCGCATCTTCATCTTGTCGGCAAGGACGGAATCTCATACGCCGGTGCATTGCTCTTCACGGAAAAGGCGGAGAGATGGATCGCAGGAGCATACATCAAGGTTGGAAAGTTCGGCGAGAACGAGGCTGACCTCGTCTATCATGACGATGTTCACGGCTCTCTGATTGAACAGGCCGAGAAGGCTCTCGACCTCATCTACTTCAAATATCTCAAGGCAAAGATCAGCTACGAGGACGGGTTGCATCGTGTCGAGAAGTTCCCATTCCCTCGTGAAGCATTGCGCGAGCTGATTCTCAACGCCCTTGTCCACAAGGACTATTCGAGCAACATACCAATCCAGATAAGCGTTTCCGACGATAAGATATACATCGCAAATACTGGTTCGCTTCCCGACGATTGGACGGTTAAGCAGCTTCTTGGCAAGCATTCGTCTTGTCCGCGCAATCCCACTATTGCCGGATGCGTCTATCTTACCGGGATGATTGAGACCTGGGGGCGAGGCATCCGCAAGGTGTTTGACGAGTGTAAGAGGCATGGATGCCCACAGCCCGTATACGAGGTCAATGGCGGGGATCCTGGCGACATACTGGTGCGCATAGATGCAGCTCCTGACGCTTTGGTGGATGAGGCGCACTTGAAAGGTAATGGTGCGTTAAGTGGGGCATTAAATGGGGCGTTAAATGGGGCGTTAAATTTGTCGCCCACACAGCAGAAGGTGTATGGTGAAATAGCTGGGAAGAAAGGCATTACGGCGGAGCAAATAGTTTCTTCTCTTGGCCTTGGCAAGTCAACAGTCGACAGATGCATCCAATACCTCAAGTCTATAAATCTTATTGAGCGTAGAGGAAGTAGAAAGACAGGCGGCTACTTCCTGAAATAAAGGGCAAATCACCTCCTCTGCTAATTAGACATTTGCAGATATCCGCGGATATCCAAAATCGCATATTGTCGCTCAAAATATGCGATAATACGCATGCATTCGCCAAGGAAGGCGAAGCTGTGGGCGTTGGCACAGGAGTGCTAACTACGACGTGGCATGAGTTGAGAAGATCGGCTCGACAACAACAACGGAGGATGAAGATGCGAATAACGCCAGAATCGAGAGTAGTAAGGTCGTGCAGCGGGAAGCGGCTTGAGCAGCTTGCCGAAGGCGGGACAATCTTCAAGGCCGCCACGCAGAGGGAAATGACCAGGCGGGAGAAGAAGGCCAGGAAGCGCTCCAAGAAAGGGGGCGGCGAAAAGTGATTTCAGGAGTTGGCGCCGGCGAAGGGCTTGCCGCGGTGCGCGGCCATCAGTCCGGGGCAGAAGGGGCGCGGGTTGCGATGCCCGCGTTCTCCCGGGAGATCGAAACGGTTGATCGGTTGTCATTCCTCTTCCCGGCGCCAACTCCGCTTGTTTAACGAACAGGTCATAGTGAATAACGAATAGATGAACGGTAAAGGTGGTAATGACATTTGAGGAATACTTCTCGTTTGAGGCGATAGTCGGCGACTTGATCCGGTGGCGGGTCCAGGGCAAGGGCGCTGTCGACAAAAACGGGCGCCGCGATGTCGAGAAGGTGCTGCCGGCGCGAAGGGCGTGGAGCCGCGCGGGCGCGATTGCGCGGAAGGGCAGATTCCCGGAGTCCGTGCGTAGGCAGGCGATCTGGCGCGCGGTCAGGCGCGAATGCGGCGGGCATGGGGAAATGCAATCTGACATGCGGTGGGCGCGGAATCTCAAGAAGCTCGTGGAGGAAGTGCGCAAGGCGGTGCTTTCTGGGAACGTGGTGTTTGAAAAGCCGCGCATGATGAAGATTCCGAAAGGATACAAGGACGGGGTCCTTCAGTTCCGGGATGTCGCGACATTTGACCGTCTTGCCGACCGCGTGGTCCTGAGCCGGACGACTGCGTATGTGCGCGACGTTCTGGAGGGGGTTCTCTGCGACAGCTGCTATTCGTTCCGCCGCGATCCCAAGAGGTCGCACCAGCTCGCGGTCGAGAAGCTTCAGGAATGGCGGAGAGTGCACGAAGGGGAGCCAATGTACGTCGCGGAATGCGACATAAGGAAGTTCTTCGACCACATCAGCCATGATGTCGTGCGGCGCTACTGGAAGTCGATGGGGTTCGATCCCCTGGCGAAGGACGTCTTGGAGGCGTATCTGGCGGTGTATTCATCGGCGGAGGGAGGCTCATACGTCCATTCGGGGCTTGTGAAAGTATGCATGGGGTTTCCGGAACCGCCCGAATATACCAAGGACGGGCGGCGCGGCCTTCCGCAGGGCGGCTCGCTCTCGACCGTGCTCGCGAACCTTGTCCTGCACGAAGCGGACAGGGCGCTTCGGGACTGGGGACGGAACGGCTCCTTCTACGCGCGCTACTGCGACGACGTGGTGATTGCGGCTGCCGACGAGGCGGAATGCCGCGATCTTCTCAGTAGCTATATGTTCGTGATGGACATACTGGAGCTTCCCGTCCACCCAGTGAAGTCGTTTGTCTACTTTCCGGCGGACGGCAAGCCGACGGACTACTATGCGATCAAGAGCAAGGGCCCGTTTCGCTGGGGCGAGCCGAAGATCGGCGAGTCGGACTGCGCGCCGTGGGTGAGCTTCCTTGGCAGCCAGGTGCGCTGCAACGGCGAGACGCGCATCCGCAGGGAGTCGATCGAGAAGCACATCCGGGCGCTCGGGCTAGAGACGGCGAAGGCGGTGCAGGAGATCAAGAACTGGGATGTGGGAAAGCGGGCAGGCGGGACGCGTGCCCCTGCCAGAATCGCAGAGTGGTTCGCGAGGTTCCGCAACCGGCTGATCGCGAAGGGCGTGGGGTATGTGACGGCGAAGGCGAAGGACTGCCACCTTTGCTGGGCGGGGGCGTTCATGCAAATGACTGACTGCACCGACACGCGGATGCAGATGCGGCGGCTCGACCGCGTGCGCGAGGGCATGCTCTGCAAGGTGTGGCGCATGCTGTCCGCCCTGCCAGTCGGCAGGGAGATGCATCGCCACGGCCGGCGCTACAAGGGCAATCCGTTCAGCTACTTCGGATTTCTCCGGAAGGTCAGGCGCCCGACGAACATGAGGCCGCCGCGCCGGCAGTTCGCGCTGCCGTATTCGGAATTATAATTCATTGCTTTATGGTGTTATAAGACATTCTCGTATGACGGGTTATTGTTCAGGGAGAAGTAACAATGATAGGTGCAATAGTCGGGGACATCGCAGGGTCGCGGTTTGAGTGGCACAACCGCAAGAGCAAGGGGTTCACGTTCCTGAAGGGGGAACGCGAGTCGCGGCATCCGTGCCATTTCACTGACGACTCGGTGATGACGCTTGCGGTGGCGGATGCCATCATGAAGTGGCGCGAGGCGGGAGGCGGGACGTATGACGCGCTGTCCGCCGAGGCCGTCATGAGCATGCAGGAGTTCGGGCGGCGCTATCCGCACGCGGGCTACGGCGGCGCGTTTAGGCGATGGCTGCGGGACGTCAGCCCTCAGCCCTACAACAGCTGGGGGAACGGCTCGGCGATGCGCGTGAGCGCGTGCGGCTGGGCCGGGCGGACGCTTGACGAGGTGAAGGCGATGTCGCGCGCGGTCACGAAGGTGACGCACAACCATCCCGAAGGCATCAAGGGCGCTGAGGCGACGGCCGTAGCGACGTTCCTTGCGAGGGCAGGGAAGACGATGGAGGAGCTCAAGGAGGTCGTCGTGCGCGACTACTATCCGCTCGGCTTCACGCTCGACGAGATTCGCCCGACGTACGAGTTCGACGTCTCGTGCCAGGGCTCCGTGCCGCAGGCGCTGGAGGCGTTCTTCGAGTCGACGTCCTTCGAGGACGCCATACGCAACGCAGTCTCCATCGGCGGAGACTCGGACACCATCGCCGCGATCTGCGGCGCGGTGGCGGGCGCGTACTACGGCGTCCCGGACGACATCCGCGCCAAGGCCGAGACGTTCCTCGACGAGCGTCTTCTCAAGGCCCTGCGCGACTTCGAGCGGACATTTGCATAAGACTTCACCGCTGGAGGCGAATAGGGGTCGAATAGGGGTAGAAAAAGAGCGCATGTGTCGAATTGTAATTTTCTGGGAAGTTTTCGGGAAAGTTTGATATAATACTAACTTATTGCGGGACGGTGGTGACGGCCTGCTGAAAAGGGAGGGGAATTTCATGAAAAACAAAATACTTGTCGTGGTGTCGGTGGTGAGCTTGCTTGCCGCCATTGGTAGCCTTTCGATGCTTGAGAGGATGTATTCAAGGGTGCGCACGCTTGAGAAGGAGCGCGACGCCGCCATTGCATCGGTGCCGAAGAAACTGAAGATGGCGGACGCCATCCTCGAACGCGGCAAGGTCTATTACAATGCTGACAACATTCCTGAGTATGTGACGAGGTATTCTAACGAGGATGTCTTTTCGGTTGCTCAGAGATTCGACGTGTCGCCGGATGAGATCAGGGAGTTGAACGGCCTTGCGGATTCCAACAGGCTGGAGCCAGGCTGGATGGTGAGGCTCCCCACCAATGCCGAGATAAACGCTTACTATCTGCCAGACAAGAGCCATGCGGCGCGCGGCGAGGACGAGCCGAAGAAAGCCTGCGCAAAGAAGGCCACGCCTGGCGAAATGAAGGTCGTGGAAGTCTCGTATGACGACGACATGAGGCTGGACGTTTCGCTTTCGGAGCGACCCGACATGGAGGTCGTGCGCCAATATGTCAGCGTCTCGCCGATGCGAGAGGGCGTTCCGAGCCTTCAGTACCGGGCGACGTATGAAAAGCGCGATGGCAAGTGGGACTTCTACCCGCATCTTATAGTGACCGGCGACTTTGCGCTCAGGACCAACGTCGTCCTGAAGATACGCAAGGGCTTTCCGCTCTATGGCAAGGGCGCGAACCCCAATCCGGAAGGTTCGCTTGCGGAAGACTTCACATACGAGTTCAGGCGCAAGGACATCGACCCCTACGTGAAGTTTGCCGCAGACGGCCGCTATCTCCCGCCCGCTGGGAGCCGCGCAATCGGCTTCGAGGCGGTGAACGTCACCAATGTCCATGTCGAGCTGCGCCGCGTCGAGCCGCGCAACGTCGTGCAGATGCTGGCGCGCGAGGAGAACGTGTATTCCAAGTACTGCAACTACGACTGGTACTCCGATGGCAAGGGCGCGGACAAGGAAGACACTTCCGAACTCGCCGGGGAAGTGGAGGAGGCTTTGGTTCCGTGCCTGGGCAAGCCGAACGAAAAGCGCATAGTGCCGTTCCGCCTCGCGCTCAAGGACGGCAAGCCGCAGAACGGCATATATTTCGCGACGATAAGGATGGGCGACTATCCGCGTCGCGACTACGTGTACTACTATGCCGAAGACAAGGATACCGCCGTACTTAACCGCAACAGCTACCGCGTGGTGTGCGTGAGCGACCTGGGGCTTAGCGTTCGCGCGAGCGGCGAGGACGAGACCGGCGTGTGGGTGACGTCGCTTACGACCGGGCGGCCTGTCGCCGGCGCGAAGGTCGAGATCTACTCCTCCGCGAACATAAAGATAAAGGAGGGCGTCGCCGACAAGGACGGCTGGTGCGTGCCAAGGCGCATCGACAAGGGCAAGCCGTTTGCGGTAGTGGCAATCGCGCCCGGCGGCGACGACATGTCGTTCATGGCGATTCGCGAATCGATGGAGATTGGCGAGACGTACGACATCGGCGCGAGGGAGGAGTACCTCAAGAAAGGCGAATGCACCGCTTTTCTCTGGACGGAGCGCGGCATCTACCGCCACGACGAGAGGATATTCGCGCACGCGCTTCTGCGCGACGGCGACAACAAGGCGCCGAAGCCGTTCCCCGTCGACATCGAGCTTCTTAAGCCGGATGGCGGCGTGTTCGCGCGCGCAAGCGCAATGCCCGACTTGAACGGCGCGCTTTCGCACGAGGCGTTCAAAGTGCCTGCCGACCAGCCAAGCGGCGAGTGGACGGTGCGCGTGAAGCTGCCCGGCGAGAATGGCAGGGAGCTCGGCAGACGCTACGTGAAGATCGAGGAGTTCGCGCCGCCGCAGATCCGCGTCAAGGTCTACGTCGACGGCATCGACGACCTTAAGGAATTCTGGTTCGGCGTCTCGGCGGAGCATCTCTTCGGCGGCGCGGCGCGCGAGCTGCCCTGCGAAGGCGCGGTCGTCTTCGAGGACGTGCCGTTTGCGCCGGAGAAGTGGAAGGGCTACAAGTTCGGCAACGAAGACCTTGGCCTCAGGCCGAGCTTCCGGGAGCTTGGCAGGCAGACGCTCGGCAACGACGGCAAGACAGGGTTCTACGCGCCCATCTGGGCGGATTCGGGGCTCCCGAAGGCGGCTGTCCGCGTAACTGCGCAGGGCATCGTGTTCGAGGACGGCGGGCGGCCCGCGACGGCGCGCGGCAGCGTCGTCTGCCACTACTACCCGTACTACATCGGCTCGACCCTCGGCAGCTGGGTCAAGAAGCCGGAGAGAGGCGCCCTCAAGGTGCCGGTTGCGTGCGTCATGCCGGACGGCTCGCGCGTCGCCGAGGAGAAGACCCTCATAGTGAAGGTCGAGAGCATAGAGAGCGTGTATTCGTACAAGAAGGGCGAAGACGGCTGGGGCAGCTGGGACTGCGAGAGGATCCGCTCCTCGGCGATCGACAGCATGGAGCTTGTCGTGGAGCCGGGCAAGGACGCCGAGCTTTCGCTCCCGCTTGTGCAGTGCGGCGACTACGCGCTTACGATCACCGACCCCGAGACGCAGGCCTCCTACGGGCGCACGTTCTACTTGAGCGACTGGGGCGACGACGTCGTGCGCGCGCCGCTTTCCAACCCGACGGAGGTGACGCTGCAGCCAGACAGGAAGTTCTACCGCGTAGGCGAAAGGCCGCGTCTCATCGTGAAGTCGCCGTTTGCTGGCGCGGCGCTTCTTTCGGTGATGCGCGACAAGATGGTGTACACCGAAGTCGTCAACCTCACGAACGCCACGAGCGAAGTGACGCTCAAGGCCGTGGAGAGGTCGTGGGCGCCGAACGTCGACGTCAGCGTTTCCGTCGTCCAGAGCGTCGAGGCGAATGCAAACCGCATGGCCGTGCGCGCGCACGGGCAGACGGTCGTCTCGGTAAGGCCGGAGGAGAACGAGCTGCCGGTGAAGCTCGAGGCCGAGGTCGCCGTCGCGGAGTCTGGCGGCTCGGTCGTGACGATCGACGTCGACGCGTGCTGGGGCGCGGCCACGGGGACTGTCGCCGTAGTGACGGTCGTGGACGAGGGCATCAACATCCTGACTGGCGAAGAGACGCCCGACCCCGTCGGCCATCTCGCCTATCCGCGCACTTCGAGCCACCCGCTCTACGACATCTACGGGAAGATACTCCCCGTCTTCGACGACGACCTCCGCAAGAGCGGCGTGAAGACGGGCGGCGGATTCGGCGCGGAGATGCTTGGGCGCGTGAGCCCCGTGCCGACGCGCAGGTTCAAGCCGCTCGCGCTCTGGAAGACGGGCGTCCCGCTTGTGGCCGGCAAGGGCCGCACGGAGATCCGCCTGCCGGAATTCATGGGCGAGGTGCGCGTGACGGCGGTCGCGTATTCCGCCTGCGCGACTGGCGCGGCGTCGATCCAGCGCAAGGTCTCGCCGAAGCTCGTCATGCAGCCTGACGCGCCGAGGTTCGTCGCGCCCGGCGACGTCTTCGAGGTGACGCTCCCGCTCTACAACAGAAGCGGCGCGGACGGCGACGCCAAGTGGAACGTGGCGGCGACGGGGGCCGTCGCGCTTGACGGCGTGGCAGAGGGAACGGCTACGCTCGCGAACGACGGGAGTACTGTCGTGCGCGTGAAGGCGAAGGCCGGCGCGAAGCCCGGGCAGGGCGAGGTGAAGTTCGTCGGCAACGGCTACGGCGAGAGGCATGAGATCGTGATCGAGATTCCCGTTCGTCCCGCTGCTCCCTGGAACGAGCGCATCGAGATCGTGAGGCTCGATCCCGGCGAGAAGAGGGAGTTCAAGGTGGATGGCGACTTCGCGAAGCAGTCGTTCGCCGTCTCGGGCTCGCGCCTTGGCGAGCTTGCCGCCGCGCTCGAATGGCTTGCGGACTATCCGCACGGCTGCCTTGAGCAGACGTCCTCTCGCATCTTCCCGCTAATTGCCGCTGGCGGCATACTTAACACCGTCGGCTCGAAGGCGGAGGCGAAGCGCGCGGACTATGTCGAGGCCGGCGTTAAGAGGGTGGAGTCGATGATACGCGAAAACGACTTTGTAATGTGGCCCGACTGCAACTGCCCGCCGTGGGACAGGGAGGTTTCGCTCTTCGCGGCGCATTTCCTCGTCGAGGCGGAGAAGTCAGGGCAGAAGCTCGGCCCCGAGTCGAAGAAGCAGGTGATGAAGTTCCTCTCGAAGTGGGCCGTCTCCACGAACGCCGCAGTCTCGGCGTATGCCTGCCACACGCTTGCGCTCGCAGGCAAGCCGGACAAGGACAGGATGTTCAGGCTCTACGACATGCGCAAGAAGCTCGACTTCCTTTCGCGGGCGAGGCTCGCGCGGGCGTTCGCCGCCGCGCACGACAGGACGCGCGCCGAGGCGCTTCTCGAGAATGCTGGCGACCCCGAGAGCGTGAAGGAAGCCGCGTTCGCGGCGCTTGCGCTTCTCGACTTCAAGCCGGACGACGCGCGCATAGAGCGCCTTGTGGACTATCTCCTCAGGAACCGCGACCACGCGAAGTTCAGCTGGGGCACGACAGAGTCTAACGCGCATGCGCTTCTCGCAATCGGCGAATACTACCGCCACCACCCGGTGAAGGCCGGTGCGCCGAAGGTTGGCGTCGTGCCTGCCGGCGGCGCGGCGGTGACGCTCGGCGACAGGGGTGCGGCGAAGTTCGACAGCGCGGCGGTCACTGCCGAGAATGGCGGCGACGCCACAGCGTACATTTCGTGGAAGGCGCTTGAGCTTGTCCCCGCCGGGAGCGCCAAGGACGAGCCTGGCTCCGGCGCGCTGAAGGTGGAGCGCAAGTTCTTCAAGTCGAACGGCGAGCCGGCCGACATGGAAGACCTTCGCTGCGGCGACCTCGTCGTGGTCGACATCGCGGTGTCGTCCGCCGAGAAGCGCACGCTTTCGGACCTCGTGGTGGAAGACCTCTTCGCCGCGGCGTTCGAGCCTGTGCACGGCGACCTCGACCCGGCGGTGTGGGGCGCCTCCGGCGCATCGTGGGTGATGCGCAAGGACGCGCGCGACGACCGCATGCTCGTCTTTTCGAAGAAGTTCACGCTGGAGGCCGGCAATGAAGTCCATTTCCGCTACCCGGTGCGCGTGGTCTCGGCTGGCGAGTTTGTTCTGCCGGGAACGGCTCTTGAAGGGATGTACGATCCTCGTCTCAAGTGCCGTCGCGCTGCTGGTCGCATCGTGGTTCGCCATTGACTGGAATGACGAAGGGGCGGGCGAGTATCCCGGCGGCATAGTCCTTCGCGACGCCGCCGGGAACGTGATGCGCGTGTCGCTCGGCCCGGGCGACACCGACTGCCGCCCGTACTACGAGGCCGACCCCGACGACTGGATAGTGAAGGCGCTTGTCGCCGCCGAGGACGGCACTTACTGGGAGCATTGCGGGGTGCGGCCCTTGAGCATCCTCAGGGCGGCGTTCCAGAACGTCTTCTACCGCCGAAGGTTCTCCGGCGCGTCGACGATAACGATGCAGGCCGTGCGCCTCATAAGGCCCCACCCGAAGACGCTATGGTGGAAGTACAAGGAGGCGTTCATGGCGCTCAAGATGGAGCGCAAGAAGGACAAGCGCTGGATTCTCTCGCAGTACCTGAACCGCGCGCCGTACGGCTCGAACTTCATCGGCATAGAGGCGGCGGCGAACGGCTGGTTCGGCAAGGGCGCGAAGGCGCTCGGGCTCGGCGAGGCGGCGATGCTCGCGGGCATGGTGCAGGCGCCTTCGAGGTTTCGCCCCGACCGCGGCTTCGAGAAGGCGTTCAAGCGCCGCGACTACGTACTTGGGCGAATGCATGCGCTCGGGATGATCACGAAAGCGCAGATGGAGGGCGCGAAAAGCGTGCGTCCCGTCGTCTGCCGTGCGCCGCGCCCGTTCCGCTACCCGTACTACTGCGACTGGGTGATGCGCCATCTCGGGCGCGACCGCGCGGCGCAGCGCAGAAGCGGCGACTTCGTGACGGCGCTCGACGCCGACATCGAGGCGGTGTGCGAGAACGCCGTGCGCGAGGCGGCGGCGAAGGGCGGCTATTCGTCGGCCGCCGTCGTCATGCGCGTCGACACCGGCGCGGTCGTCGCGCTTGCCTGCAGCGGCGACTACTTCGGGCAGGACGACGGGCAGGTGAACACCGCCATGAGCCCGCGGCCCGCGGGGTCGACCCTGAAGCCGTTTCTCGTGGCGCTTGCGATGGACGGCGGGCTCGTCACGCCGGAAGAACGGCTTGCCGACATCCCGCGCGCCTACAAGGGGTATCGCCCCGCCAACTTCGACTCGAAGCACAGGGGGCTCGTGACGGCGCGCGACGCGCTAGTGCTTTCGCTCAACGTGCCGTTTGTGCAGCTTCTTCAGCGCGTGGGGCTCGAGAGGTTCGGCGGCACATTGCGCGAGCTTGGCTTTGCGAACATGAAGGAGCCAGACGACACGTTCGGCCTCGGCATGGCCATAGGCAACGTCGAGGTCTCGCTCATAGAGCTTGTCGCGGCGTACGCGGCGGTTGCGCGCGGGGGAGTGTACAAGCCGCCGTGCGCGCTGAAGGACGAGGCGGAAGGGGCCCTTGCGAGCGCGGGCGCGAGGGTGTTTACGCCGGGCGCGAGCTACCTTGTCTCCGACATCCTCTCCGGCAGCGAGCGCAGCAGCGCCTCGCTCGGGCACGTTGCTGACGTGGAGGTGCCGCGGCTTGCGTGGAAGACGGGCACGAGCTCGGCGTACCGCGACGCATGGACGGTGGCATGGAACCCCGAATACGTCGTGGGCGTGTGGTGCGGGCACAAGAGGGGCGGCTTTGGCGACAAGTCGCTCGTGGGAGCGAAGGCCGCCGCGCCTGTGGCATGGGGAATCGCGCGGGCGCTTTATCCGCAGAACGACGGCCCCTGGTTCGTCGAGCCGGGCGATGTCGTGCGCCGCAGGGTGTGTTCGCTCACGGGCCTACCGGCGAATGCCGACTGCCCGGCTACGGAAGAGGGGCGCGCAATCGCGGGCAGAAGCTCTACCGGCCTCTGTCCGGTGCATGTGCGCGACGCCGAGGGCAACGTCGTAGCGAAGGAAGACGCGTTTCTCGCGGCATTCTACGGGCGGGCCGAGAAGGCCCGGCAGCTTGCGATTGCAAAGCCGGAGGACAAGGCGCATTTCGTGCTTGTGCCAGGGGGGCCGAGCCAGAAGATCATCTGCAAGACGGTCGGGAACCCTGAGGGATCGCGGCTTTGGTGGTTTGTGGACGGCGCATCAGTTGGCGAGTCGACGGGCACTGAGCCTTTTGCGGTGGAGATGGCGCCCGGGGAGCACGAGATCACCTGCTCGACGGCCGAAGGCGTAAGCGCAGCCGTCACAGTCGTCTGCGAGTAGCGCTGTCGCTATTTTCTTTTTGCGGCATTTTTGATAAAATTCGCACTTCAGGGGAATTAAAACAAGGGGAACAGCCATGAGCAGCATTTCGAGAACGGAAGCCGTGAAGAGCGTGGCCGCGCTTAGGGCGGGGCCACCGCATCTGGCTGCGCCCGTCGCGGGCATTGGGTTCGCCGAGGACGTCTTCACGCCCGAGACGATGAAGAAGTATCTCTCGAAGGAGGCGTGGAAGCGCCTCATGGCGACTGTAGAGGGCGGCAAGCCCCTCGACCCCTCCATTGCCGCAGAGGTCGCGCACGCCATGCGCCACTGGGCGATGGACCGAGGCGCCACCCACTACACCCACTGGTTCCTGCCGCTCAACGGCTCGACCGCCGAGAAGCACGACGCCTTTCTCGAGCTTAGGGACGGCGAGCCCGTGTTCGCCTTTTCCGACAAGAACCTCATCGTCGGCGAGCCCGACGCCTCGAGCTTCCCCTCGGGCGGCATCCGTTCCACATTCGAGGCTCGCGGCTACACCGCCTGGGACCCAACCTCGCCTGCGTTCGTCAAGCGCCACTCGAACGGCGCGACGCTATGCATACCGACCGCCTTCTGCGCCTACACCGGCGAGGCGCTCGACAAGAAGACGCCTCTTTTAAGGTCAGTGCAGGCGCTTTCGCAGGCGGTGCGCAGGCTCATGAAGTGCTTTGGCCGCCCTGCAGCCAAGGTGGCGATCACGCTTGGCGCCGAGCAGGAGTACTTTCTCGTCGACAAGAACTTCTACCTTGCCCGCCCCGACCTCGTGCTCACGGGCCGCACGCTCTTCGGCGCGCCGTCGGCGAAGCTGCAGCAGCTTGAAGACCACTACTTCGGCACGATCAAGTCGCGCGTCCTGAACTTCATGAACGAGGCCGAGCAGGAGCTCTGGCGCCTCGGCATACCCGCGAAGACGCGCCACAACGAGGTTGCGCCTGCGCAGTTCGAGGTGGCTCCGCTCTTCGAGGAGCAGAACCTCTCCTGCGACCACAACATGCTCGTCATGGAAGTGCTGCGCCAGGTGGCGAGCCGCAACGGGCTTGTGTGCCTCCTGCACGAAAAGCCCTTTGCGGGGGTTAACGGCTCCGGCAAGCACAACAACTGGTCGGTTGCGTACGGCGGGAAGAACCTCCTCAACCCCGGCAGCAACCCGCACGAGAACGCGATATTCCTCACCACCCTCTGCTCGGTCGTAGAGGCGGTCGACCTGCACGCCGACCTCCTCCGCGCGAGCGTCGCGTCCGCCGGCAACGACCACCGCCTCGGCGCAAACGAGGCGCCGCCCGCCGTCATGTCGGTCTACCTCGGCGACCAGCTCGCCGACGTCATCGACCAGATCGAGAGGGGCGAGCTGAAGGGCTCGAAGCGCGCAAGCGCGATGAAGATAGGCGTGGACACGCTGCCCGCCCTGCCGAAGGACGCGACCGACCGCAACCGCACGTCGCCCATCGCCTTTACCGGCAACAAGTTCGAATTCCGCGCGCCGGGCTCTTCCGCCTCGTGCGCCGGTCCGAACGTCATCCTGAACACGATTGTCGCAGAGGCCATGAACCGCATCGCTGGCGAGCTCGAAGCCGGCGTGCCGCTCCAGAAGGTGCTGCAGAAGTCCGTGAAGGCCCACAGGCGCGTCATCTTCAACGGCGACGGCTACGCGGGCGACTGGCTACGCGAGGCGAAGAGGCGCGGCCTCCCCTGCGCACGCACCACCCCCGAGGCGCTCAAGGCGTTCAAGAGCCAGGCCAACGTCGCGCTTTTCGAGAAGGTTGGCGTCTTCAGCGAGAGGGAGCTGAAGTCCCGCTACGAGATCGCCATCGCCGACTACACGGCCAAGGTCATGATCGAGGGCAGCTGCGCCCTCGACATCGCGCGCACGATGATCCTGCCTGCCGTACGCGAGGAATACGCGCGCACACTCGATGCAGGCGAGAAGTCGGCCAGGGCGGGGCATGCTGGCGCGAAGTCGGCCCTGCGCTCCATTGCGAAGCCGCTTGGCGACGGCATTGCCGAGATGACGCGCGAAATAGCCGCGCTCGAGGGGGCTGTCGCGAAGGGCGACGCGGCGAAGGTGCTTGCGTCGATGGAGGCGCTGCGCAGGACGGCCGATGCGCTTGAGCAGCGCGTAGGCGACGAGAGGTGGCCGCTGCCAAAGTACCGCGAGATGCTCTTCCTCTACTGAAGATGGGGCCAGGCCAGATAGGCAGACGACTGTCGATAACGTCGATCAGGTTCTTTCTCGCGGGCAAGGGGCTCTCCTTCCGCACGGGCAAGTACTTCGGCGAGTCGATGCTTGTCGGCCTGGCGACGGGGCTTGTAGTAGTTGCCTTCAGGTACATGATAAAATTTGCGAGGGTCTGGCTCATGGAGGGCCTTGGCCACCATCGCCCGCTTTCGCACGTTCCCAACGGCGAGGTCATGAGGCAGATGTTCTCGAAGGAGGCGATGCTCGACCCACACCGCCTCCTCATGGTCATCCTCCCTGCGTTTGGCGCGCTCGCCGGCTACCTCATCATCCGCAAGTTCGCCTCGCTTAAGCACGCCCGCGGCACAGACAGCGCGATACGCGCCTTCCACCAGGAAAGCGGCAACATCCCCGGCGTGGTCGTGCCGGTCAAGTCGGTTGCGTCTGTGCTGACGGTCGGCTCGGGCGGCAGCGGCGGCTACGAGGGGCCGGTGACGCTTATCGGCGCGGCGGTCGGGAGCTTCATCGCCCGCCACCTTAACCTCACCGTCCGCGCCCGCCGCATACTCATGGCGGCGGGGCTTGCGGCGGGCATCGCGGCGCTTTTCCAGGCGCCGCTTGCGGGGGCCATCTTCGGCTTCGAGATATTCTACTCCTCGGGCGACATCGAATACGAGACTGTTCTGCCGTGCTTCATCGCAAGCGCGGTCTCCTACACGGTCTTCGCGTACTTCTTCGGCTGGGGGTCGCTTTTCACGATGCCGTCCGAATGCGCGTTCGACTCCGGCCTCAGGCTACTGCCGTATTTCGCGCTTGCGGTCGTGCTTACGTTCGGCGCGAGGTTCTACATAAGCTTCTTCCGCATGGTTGAGCGCAAGTTCGAGGAGTCCACGGTGAAGGCGCGGCTCAAGGTCTTCTTCGGCGGGCTTGTCACCGGCATTATCGGGTTCTTCTTCCCCGACGTCCTGGGGAGCAGCTATTCCGTCATCCGCGTGTGCTTCACGGCCGGGTTCAGCGACGTCTTCGCCGAATACGGCTCGTTCACGATCGCCGGCTTCGTGGCGTTCTTCTTCATGAAGGCGGTGGCGACGTCGTTCACCGTCGGCTCCGGCGGCAGCGCGGGCGTCTTCGCCCCTGCGCTCGTCTGCGGCGGCTCGCTCGGCGCGGCGACGGGGCTTTTCTTCGCCAAGGTGCTGCCTGCCTCGTTCGGCATCCATCCGGCGGCGTTTGCGCTTGTCGGCATGGCAGGCTTTCTCGCATCGACAGTGAGGATACCGCTCACGGCGATAGTGATCGTCGCGGAGATAAGCGGCAACCACTCGCTTCTTCTGCCTGCGATGTGGGTTTGCGGAATATCGTTCTGGCTAAACAACGGATGGTCGCTCTACCGTTCGCAGGTCCACAACCGCGAGTCGTCGCCGGCACACATGTACTGGCATGGATAATGAAAAAGCCCGATAGCATTTCGCTTGTGCAGACGCCTCCGCCGGGGGGCAACGTGCTCGTCTGGTGCGGCGACTTCGTGGAGGTAAAGCTTTTCGTCCATGGTTCGCCCCGGGAAGGACGGGCCGTCTTCAGGACGAACATGACGGCGCGCGGCAGCTGGACCGACATCCCGATGAAGAAGACGGGGCCGGGAGAGTATTCTCTCGCGCTTCGCCCAGAGCGGCCCGGCTTTTTCGAGGGGAAGGCGTGTTTCTTCGCTGGCCGCCGCAGGGACCCAGCGTGGCCCGAGGGAGGTAACCTCAAGATCAAGGTCCTGAGCTCTTCCGTCCGCTCGCGCAATTCCATCTATACCGTCTTCCCGCGCCAGTTCGGCTCGTTCCGCGAGGTGGCGAGGCGGCTCGACTTCATAATGGGCACGATGGGCTTCAGGATAGTGCAGACGCTGCCGCCGTTCCCCGTTCCCGTCACATACGCGGTGATGGGCGAGTACGGCTGCCCGTTCGCCGCGACGGACTTCCTTTCCGTCGATCCCGCGATGGCAGAGTTCGACGGGCGCACGACGCCGCTCGACCAGTTCCGCGAGCTCGTCTCGGCCGTGCATTCGCGCAAGGGGCTTTTCTTCGTGGATCTCCCCGCCAACCACACCGGCTGGGCCTCGACGCTCCAGACCCACCATCCCGAATGGTTCGCGCGCGAGGATGGCGGCGGCTTCCGCTCGCCGGGCGCGTGGGGCGTAAAGTGGGAAGATCTTGTAGAGCTCGACTATTCCAACGACGGGCTTGTCGAGTACATGGCGCAGGTATTCCTCTTCTGGTGCAGGAACGGCGTTGACGGCTTCAGGTGCGACGCCGGGTACATGCTGCCGATGGCGGCGTGGCAGAGGATTTCGCAGATCGTCCGCCGCGAATATCCCGATACGGTGTTCATGCTCGAGGGGCTGGGCGGCGAAATCTCGGTAACCGACGCGCTCGTTACTGAAGGCGGGCTCGACTGGGCCTATTCCGAGATATTCCAGGTCTACGACCGCTCGCAGTTCGAATGGTATCTCCCGGGCGCGTTCGAGCGCTCGTCGAAGTTCGGCACGCTCGTCAACTTCGCCGAGACGCACGACAACAACAGGCTTGCCGCGGGCGGCGAGACGTACGCGCGCCTCCGCGTGCAGCTTGCGGCCCTCCTTTCGCTCCAGGGCGCGTGGGGAATCGCGAACGGCGTTGAGTGGCTCGCCACGGAGAAGATAGACGTCCACGGCAGGAACGACCTCAACTGGGGCGCCGAGCCCAACATGGTGGACCTTATTTCAAGGCTCAACTCGATACTTTCGAGCTACGAGACGTTCTCGGGCGCGGAGACGCTGCGCGTCGTGACCCGCGGCGGAGGCAACACGCTCGCCGTCCTGCGCGGCGGCGACATGCTTGTCGTCGCGAACCTCGACTGCTCGTCTCCGGTCGACGCCGACTTCGACCACGCCGCCTTTCCGCTTCTCGAGGCCGAGGACCTCCTGACCGGGCGGCGCATCGCGACTGGCGCGGCAATTCGCCTCGCGCCTGGCGAGGTAATGTGCCTTAAGTCCGATTCCGCCGCGCTTGTGAGCGAGCCGACGCCAGAGGAGAGGGGCACGGCGTTTTTCCGCTGGGAGTTCCCGAGGGACGAGAGAAGGGAGGTAGTCGTTCCGCAGGGAGAGACCCTTGATGTCTCGGCCCCGCACCACTTCAGGCTCGACGTCGTGGACCCGGAATGCGGCTCGACGCTCGTCTTCCGCGTGTCGGGGGCGGGCGACAGCGCGTCGTTCGCGGTTCCCGACTACAGGGGCGACGGCTCCCGCTGCAGGCGCCTTGAGATGAAGATCGAGGTCTACGACCCGGCAGGCACGAAGAAGGCCAGATGCGCGCTCCTCGTGCCTCCCCCAATTGAAGAGGCGCGGGCAATCGCCACAATGGATGCCGCTGCGATTGCAAAGGCGCCGCTTTCGAGGGCGATACTTTCCAATGGCGCGGGCGCGGCTGCGCAGGTCAGGGCGTCGTGGGGGGCGCTGGCGAGCAGGTACGACGCAATGCTTTCCGCAAATCCCGACCGCGAATGCCCTTCCGACAGGGTGAACGTCTGGACGCGCCTGAGGGCATGGCTCGTCCACGACGGCTATTCCCACGAGTTCGGCCCGGCGAACCAGGTTTCGTTTTCGGCGGATCCGGCGGGCAGGGCGGCGAAATGGGGTTTCCGCGTTCCATGCGGGCTTGGCCGCACGGCGAGCTTCGAGTTTTCGCTTTCGCTCGCGGAGGGCGAGAACGCAGCGCGGCTTGAGATACGCAGGCTCAAGACGTCCGCGCCAGACGTCGGCGGCGAGCTTCGACTGGTCCTAAGGCCAGACCTTGAATGGCGCTCGTTCCACGACGCGACGAAGGCGTTTGCGGGCGCGGAAGACCTTTTCAGGCGCTCTTCCCGCGTCGAGGGGAATTCGTTTGTCTTCGCGCCGTATTCGGAAAGATTCGTCCTTCGCGCAGACGGCTGCGCGTTCCACGAGGGGCCTGAATGGACGTACAACGTGCCGCACGAGGAAGACGCAGGGCGCGGGCATGGCGGAGGCGGCGACCTCTTCTCGCCCGGCTGGATCGAGCTTTCGCTTTCAAGGGGCGCGAGCGTGTCGCTTGTCGGGAAGTATTCGGACGCGCCATCAGAACTTCGCTTCCCCGCCGCCTCGCCTTGCCCGAGCGGACTTAGGGACGCGCTTGCCGAGGCGATGAGGCTCTTTGTCGTCAGGCGCGGCGGAAACAAGACCGTTATCGCAGGCTACCCGTGGTTCCTCGACTGGGGCAGGGACACTTTCATCTTCATGCGCGGCATGATCGCCTGCGGCATGGTCGACGATGCGCTCGGCATGCTGAGGGAGTTCGCGGCATTCGAGGAGAACGGAACGCTCCCGAACATCATCCACGGGCGTGTCGCGGGCAACAGGGACACAGTCGACGCGCAGCTCTGGTTTGTGCGCTGCGTCGGGGAGATTGAACGCGCGCGCCCCGGTTGCGCGGCATCGCTCAGGAAGACGTGCGAGTCGATAGTCGACGGCTATTTGCGCGGCACGCCGAACGGCATCAGGGTAGACGCCGACTCGGCGCTCGTCTGGTCGCCTTCGCACTTTACGTGGATGGACACGAACTTCCCCGCATGTACGCCGCGAACGGGGTATGCAGTCGAGGTGCAGGCGCTCTGGATTTCCGCGCTCGACTTCCTCGGCCGCTCGGAAATGGCGGCGAAGGCGCGGGCGTCGGTGGAGAGGTACTTCAAGTCGCCGCGTGGCTACGCCGACTGCCTCGACGCGCCGAATGGCGAAGGCGCCGCGTCGGCGCGGCCGGATTTCTCGGTTAGGCCGAACCAGCTCTTCCTCGTGACCCTTGGCGTGTCTGACGACAGGGCCATAGTCGAGGCCGCGGCCGAGCTTGCAGTGCCGGGCGCGATGAGGTCGCTTTCGTCGTCCGACCCGAAGTACCGGGGCGTGTACGCTGGCGACGAGGATACATGCCGCAAGCAGGCGTACCACAACGGAACGGCGTGGGCGTGGACGTTCCCGACGTTTGTCGAGGCCGCGCTGATGCTTGGGCTTGTCGACGCGAAGTCGGCGTTGGCGATGCTTGCCTCGTCGGTCGAGCTGCTGAACGCCGGGGCGCTGGGCCAGATATGCGAGATATCCGACGGCGACGCCCCGCACAGTCAGCGCGGCTGCTGCGCCCAGGCCTGGAGCGCGGCCGAGTTCCTTCGCGTAATTTCGCTCGCCTCGCAGTAGCGCGTTTCTTCTGCCGCGGCGGCCACCCCCATGGGGGCGGTGGGTTTTGCTTTCCCTCTTCGTAGTGCCCCATGGTCTGCCTCTTTTTGCTGACCCATTAGTTTTTGCCATTTCCGGTAGTGAGTAATTTCCTTGTTTTGATGGCCGGGGATTTGATATAATACACGCTCACGACCTTAGGAGCAAAGCAATGTTGCACGAAATCAGCGGATACAATGGCGCAACCCTCCAGAATTTCGTGGACTTCGCAAGGATCCACGGCGCTATGCTCTGCCCGGATCCGGAGACCGGCGAGTGCCGGAGGGGCCTCGGATGTAACCTTTTCCCTTGTCGCGTGTAAACAGTGCGACAATCAACATCGACAATGAAAGATGAGAGGTAAAAATGGCAGCTGAAATAAGTCTTGCGCAGTTCAACAAGATCGCCAGCGGCGACTACAACGCCGGGCAGATCGACATCAAGGTTGGCGACAACGGCCAGGCCGAACTCGTCAAGATAAACAACCACGTCTGGAGAACTTCGAAGAACAATGTCGTTCTTTCGCCAGAGCGCATCCTCGAGGTGAAGGAGGCGTTCCTGAACGCGCTCGCGAAGGGCGGCGTGAGGGCGGAGGACC
>JAEEHL010000007.1 GCA_016280825.1 Verrucomicrobiota bacterium | reverse complement strand
GGTCGATGCTCTCTTGGTAGAAGCGTCGGGCGCGCGCAATCGCATCCTCGTCGCTCTCGCCTTCGTCGGCGAAGCCGAATGTGTCCACGATGTGCGTGAACGATATAAGGCGTTCCGTGTCATACCCTGCCATGTTGCACCTCCTTGAACTTCGCTCCGAGGGCCTTCTCGGTGTCCTGCATCGCGCTGGCCGTGTAGTCCCCGACGATCCGGCCGTTGGTTCCGTAGAGCCATCCCCAGTAGCACATCCGCCCGTCGCTCCAGTAGACCTCGCGGGCGATGTGCCGGCGGGGGTCGTACTCCCCGCCGGCGTAGATGTCGATGACGCACTTTCCGTTCATGGACGCGCCTCCCCTCATGCCCCGAAGCACATCGCGGCCATGCCGCCCTCGACCGCGGCGCACAGCCCGAGGGCCTCCGCCGACGAGAGGACGATGCCGACGCGCCGCTCCTCGCCGCCGGACAAGAGCGCGTAGACATCGAGCGAGTAGCCGTTGATTGGCTCGACCATGTGGCGGAAGCAGAGGCGTATGCGGTCGCCGTCCCTGACGATGTACAGCCCCTTGCCGTCCGCGACGCTCTCCGTCTCGCCGCGGAGCACCTGGAGGAGCAGGCAGACGTCTACGACGCCGAGAGAGACGCAGACCTCGCGCGGCCAGTCGAAGCGGGGGAAGGCGGCGTCGCTTTCCTGTGGCGCAAGGCCGACGAGGAGCCGTCCGTCGCAGTCGGCCGTGGCCTTTTCGAGCGCAACGGTCAGAGCCGAGCCGGTGCCCTTGCCGTTCGCGTGGTAGAAGCTCAGCGCGGGGCGGCGGTGCGTGTTGTCATTCATGGTTTCCATTTTGTCGTTCCTTTCCTTGGTGTTGTTGGTGGTTGAATGCCGTCAGCGGGCGGCGTTTGCGCGAATGTCGTAGTCCGGCCTCGTGCCGCTGTTGCTTTCGACCGTCTCGAAGTCGTTTCCGACGAAATCCTCGGCTCCGAGGACGATGTCCTGCTCGGCGTAGCGTTCCATGACATACCGCTCGGCCTCGTTCCTGCCGCTGGCCAGCACGACGACGGCGCGAGCAAGGCGCTCGGTGATCGTCACGGTGTACTCCCTCGGGCCTTCCTTCGCTGTAACCTCCGGCCGCCGGTCGTCCGTGTCCCCGTCGATATCCCTCCACATGAGGACGCCGTGAGGCCCGTCCACGCTGTCGCCGAGTTCGACCGCGTAGTCGCACGGATAGAGTTCCTTGGCGATTTCCTGCGGGTTCATCTCGAGGTCATCGGCGTCGCCCGAGTAGTCCTTTGCGATGTCTTCGATTGTCTTCCAGTCCCCGGAGCGCCTGATGCGCTCAATCAGTTCGTTCGGCATACAGTCTATCTCGTCCGTCACCTCGTCGCGCCCGTACTGGATTGCGTCGTAGAGCAGCTCGAAGACTTCGCTCGGAAGTCCTGCCGTGCTGCCAGTCTTGCGGAGCATTTCCGCGTAGTCAATCTCACTAATCGTGATGTTCATCGGCTCATCTCCTTCGGCGTTCCCGCCATTGATTTTATTGGCTTTCGTTGAGTCTACACAGACCCTCCGACGCACAGTATACCATAAATTGCCTATTGTGTCAACAGATAATTTATAGACTATTTTCGAGCGTGTTCTGTCTTCACCGACAATCACCGACAATACCGACAAATGACGGCATTTGTCATGTCGGTAGTGTCCTGACCGACACCGACACGACAGACACACCCCTAAAGGGGTGATGTCATGTCGGTTGTCGTTGTCGCGTGGCGACACAGGACACCGGCGCAGGTGTCGATGGATCGCCGTTGGCCGCTCTTGCGTCTCGTGTGGGCTGGTAGCCGTTTCTTTAATATGGGCTATTGCTCGCGGAATCGTTCGGGGCGCGGGGGCGAGGTGGACGCGCAAAAGGGTCGCGCGCACGAGGCTCTTGAAACTCGGGAACCGAGGATTCGGATGCGTGTCGGTGGCTGCGGATGGTGTCGCTGAGGCCGGTTGCGGGGCGGTTCGAGGGTGTGAGATTGCGAAAACCTTGCGAACGGACGCGCGGCGACGCCCGATTACGCGTAGTTGCGAGGGTTCTGCGGGTGTTGATCGAGGGTAGCCAACCCTCCGCACCGTCTCTCACCCCCGCCGACGACCGACGAGGGAGCCGGAGCGGTGGCGCGGAACGAGGGGTATGGGGGACTCGGGCGCCCGGTCGCATGGGCGGGGTCAAATGCGCGGGGCGCCCCCCGCGAGCAAAAAAGTCCCGCGGTAAATCCGAGGTAAAACGGCGATACCATAGTGGCGTGAGTGAAGACGAGGCCATAGACAGGGAGTGGGATGAGCTCTGGGGCCGTGCGCAGATGACGTTCAGCGACGCGGACGAGGCGGCGTACAACAAGCGTGTCGAGGTGTCGCTGAAGAAGCTGAAGCGCGCGGGGCTCACGGAGCCGCCGTTCGACGTGCGGGCGGTGAAGCGGGCGCTTGTCCGGTATTCGCACACGCTGAGGTACGTGATGGCGTGCGAGGAGGCCGGGCTTTCGCGCGTGGACATGCACGTCGCGCTGGACCTCTGGCCGGCGGCGAAGTCGGTCGTGGAGTTCATAAACCGCGTCCGCGACACCTGCTACGAGCAGGAGGCGCCGGAGAAGGTGGCGCGTCTTCGCGAGCAGCTGGAGAAGCTGGCGACGGACGACAAGGGGAAGTGCGGCGCGAGCGTGAAGGCCGTTTTGTTCGCGCTTGAGCGCCTGGACAAGAAGCACTTCGGGGATTCGCGCGGAGCCCAGGAGCCCGCGGAGGACGAGGAGAGGCGCCGCGTCGGAGGTGGAGGCGGCATCCTCGTCAGGGTCGTCGGCGAAGCGGCCAAGGCGCTTGAGAAGCCGCCGCCCCCGCAGATCGCGGAGCGGGCGGTCGTGATAACCGACGCATAGGAGGCTGGACGTGTCTGACGCGATCGAGATGGCCCTGAACGACCCCCGGCGCCTTGGAAGGCGTCTCGAGGAGGAGAAGGTCGAGGTCGGGAGCGACGAGGACCTGACCGAGAAGCGCCGGTCGTACAACGCGACGCGCTCGGTGTCGGCGCTTCTGATGAGCTACGACGACGGCGTGATGTTCAAGTGCATGCGTGGGCCCGTCGGGAACGGAAAGTCGGTCGGCATCTGCATGTACATCGTGCACAAGGCGCAGCAGCAGGAGGTGATGGAGGTCGTCGAGCACGGCAGGCGGTTCAAGGTGCGGTGGTCGAAGTGCCTCTTCATGCGCCACTCGGTGAAGGCGTCGAAGGAGACGCAGATCACGACGTGGAACCAGTGGTTCGGCGACAAGACGCGGTGGGTGAGCGACCCGTACGAGGGCAGGTACGAGGACGTGGGGCCGGACGGAGTGCTCGTGAGAATCGACATAATCGTGCTCGGCGCGAAGGCGGAGAACGTGATGGACGACCTCCAGTCGCTGGAGCTTTCGATGGCGTGGGTGAACGAGGCGCCGCAGTGCCCGTACAAGGTGGTGTCGAGGGTGTACACGCGACTGAAGCGCTTCAACCCGTGCCCGTCGAGCGGGGTGATGCTGAGGTGGTTCCACGTCGTGATGGACACGAACAGCCCGAACGAGACGAGCTGGTGGCGCCGGAAGGAGGAGGTCGAGAAGCCGAGGGGGTGGCTGTTCATAGTGTGCCCGCCGGCGGTGCTGGAGGAGCGCGACCCCGTGTCGGGGGTCGTCTCGTACGTGCCGAACGACCCCGAGCACGCGGCGAAGCACCACAGGCGGCCCGCGGAGAACGTCAGGACGATAGACGGCGGCTTCCACCCGGACATGACGTACTGGACGGACATGCTCTCGGTGCTGGAGGAGGACGAGATACGTACGCTGCTGATGAACCAGTTCGGCCTGTCGATGGGCGGGCTTGGGGTGTTCAGCGATGTGTGGAACGCGGCGCGCCACAAGATACCGGCGGAACAGGCGCAGTACATGAGGGGGATGCGCGTCGTCGGCGGGATGGACTGCGGGCGGACGCCGGCGTGCCTCATCGGGCAGATGAGGCCGGACGGGAAGCTGGTCGCGCAGCGAGAGGCGACGACGTGGAATCCGAAGCTGAACAACGGGCGCGGCGGGCTCGACCGCATGGACGTCGTGCAGTTCTTCGACACGCGGCTCAGGCCGATACTCGTGAACTACTACGACTGGCCGAACTGCGAGCTGACGATCTTCGCCGACCCCGCGGGGCAGAACTTCAACGAGGTCGTCTCGCTCTCGGCGATCCAGCGGCTGCGGAACGAGCGCGGGGTGAACGTCGTGTCGTGCGACAAGGTGCAGCCGATGAACAGCGCGGAGATGGACATCACGCACGGGAACTCGCCGGAGATCCGCATCGCCTGCGTGAAGCGCGAGCTGCGGCTTGGGAACTTCCTCGTGAGCGAGGAGTGCCAGATGTTCCTGGAGGCGATGGCGGGGCGGTACTGCTTCCCCGTGGTGAGGTCGAGGAGCGGCGACGGCGCGGAGCGGTACGGAGACGCGCCCGAGAAGAACGAGTGGTCGCACATCGCGGACGGCGGACAGTACATGTGCCTCGCGGTCTTCAAGGGCGCGGAGGACTACAGCCGCCCGTCCGCGAGGCGGCTTGCGGCTGACTACCGCTCGCTCGTCGGGAACGGGATGATAAACTCGGCGAGCCTGTAGGGTAAAACAGCGGTAAAACGAATTTAGAATTGACTCATCATGACGAGCGAAGCTGAGAAGGCGACCGAGGCCGCGAGGCGCGGTGACGCAGCGGCGGAGTCCGCGGAGGGCAGGCCCGAGAACAGGGCCGTGTCAAGCCTCGGCTCGCTCGCGATGGACGAGTTCCGCAGGAACATGGAGCACCGGCACGCGAGTGGCGTCGAGAAGATGCTCGAGGATGCAGGCATGGCCGCGAACCTCAAGTACACGGCGAGGCAGAAGGCGATACTCGCGGGCTACAACATCGACGAGCGCAACTACAGGCCGCTGACGGCGATGTTTATGCGCGCGGCGAAGGCGGCGCTCACGAAGGTGCTCAAGTCGTCTGGCGACAAGCCGTACACGCTCTCGCCGACGCCGATGCCGACGATCCCGAAGCGGGCGCGGCGCGAGATAGTCTCGCAGATGGCGAGGGAGATAGCGGACTTCTACAGGAGCAACGGCGGCCAGGTGCCGACGAACGCGGACGCGTTCTACATGGCGATACTCCAGCGCGTCGCGGGGATGTACGACGAGGTGCGCCGCCGCGAGTCGGAGTGGGCGAAGATCAGGTGCGAGCGGATGGACGCGAAGATACACGACCTCCTGATCGAGGGGCACTTCATCGACGAGGCGCTGAAGATGCTCGACTGGATCTGCACGTACGGCACGGCCGTGATGATAGGTCCCGTGCCGCGCGTCGTCCCGAAGCCGATGTGCCGGGAGTCGCGCACGCTGGACGGCGCCGTGAGCTACGACATCGAGTACGACGTCGGCCTCGTGTACGAGGCGGTGAGCCCGTGGGACTGCTACCCTGCGCCGAACGCGAAGAGCATCGAGGACGGGACGTTCTGCCGGAAGGTCCGCTACACGCCGAACGTCCTCCGTCAGTTCGCGGAGGCGAAGGCGAAGGACAGGCCGGAGGGCTGGCGGGCGTCGAGCGTCAAGGTTCTCCTCTCGAAGCATCCGAAGGGCGGGGTCCGCCTCGACCTCGACAACATCGACATGGTGCGCCGCGAGATAGAGCGGAACGCAGTCTCGACGGAGGAGGACTGCACGCTCGAGGGCGTGCAGTGCTTCGGCTCGTTCAGGGGAAGCGTGCTCATCGACTGCGGGATGACGAAGACGCCTGCCGGCGAGGAGATAGTCTACGACAGGTACTACAAGACCGAGGTCATCGTGATCGACAACCTCGTCGTGTACTGCCGCGTGATAGACGACCGCATGCGGATCCCGATTGCGAAGGTGTGCCTCTACGAGACCGCCGATTCGTGGTGGGGCGTGTCGATCGCCGAGTTCCTCGCGAGCGCGCAGACGATGCAGAACAACGCGATGAAGAACCTGACGCTGAACGGAGGGCTCTCGTCGAACGGCATCTTCTACTGCACCGACGTGGACAGGGCGGTTTCGCTCGACGGCGCACCCGCGCTCGCGCTCCGCGCCGGCCGCATGCTCGGATTCAGGGGCGGCGTCATGGGCGGACAGGGCGCGCCGATAGGGTCCATCGAGGTGAAGGACACGACGCAGAGCCAGATCATGGTCATGGAGAAGGCGAAGGAGATGGCGAACGACGACTGCGGCATCTCGCTCCACATGATCGGATCGACGGCGAACCTCGGTTCCGGCGCGGCGCGAACGGCATCCGGGCTCGCGATGATCATGGAGAGCGGGTCGAGCGTCATCGACATGGTGATCTGCGGGATCGGCCGGAACCTCATCGTGCCTGTCGTGAAGAACACGCACGTCTACGTTTTGTGCAATGACCCCGACGTCTCGATAAAGGGCGATGTCGAGGTGAACCCGTCGGGGCTCGTCGGCGCGAAGCTGCGCGAGGCGGAGAGCCAGCGCCGCCAGCAGGTGACGGCGATGCTCGGAAGCCACCCCGTGCTGTCGAAGGCGCTGACGGTCGAGGCCTTCTTCGAGCTCGTGAGGCCGGAGCTGGACGGGCTCGGCGTGAACCCGGACAAGATCATACCGTCGAAGGAGCGCATGGAGTTCTACCAGCAGCTCATGGACCTCGCGAACGCATCGGCGGCCGCGACAGGCGCGGAGCCGCAGCCGAACGAGGCCGCGCAGCCGACGCCCGAGCAGTCGAACGTCGCCCGCGTCGAGGGCAGGCCGGAGGAGGTCGCCGCGACGCAGGGATCCGTACCCGCGGCGTTCACCGTCGAAGAGAGGAGGGGCGCGGCATGAGCGAGAAGAAGGAGACCACCTTCGACGACATCGCCAACATGGAGGCGAAGAAGGTCCAGTCGTTCTGCCTCGGCGAGACGGAGATCGAGCGACTCGTCGCGTGGATGGACGAGCTGACCGAGGAGAACACGCGCCTGATGGCGCTGCTCGCGGAATCGAGCGAGGAGTTCCGCGCAAACCGCCTCCAACACCTCGCATCGCAGATTTCGGCTTATCGCAGGATCAAGGACGCGGCGCTACGCGCTCTCGCCATCGCCAAGGGCCAGCCACCCAGCGGCGCAATGACGGAACTCGCGGGAGGCGGCGCGTTATGAGGTCGTGCGACGAGACAACCGCCGGCGGAACCAGGATCGTCAGCCTCTCCGGACGGCAACAGCAAATCCCCAGATTGGCGTCTGGGCTTACTGAGGAAAGGAAAAACCGATGAACAACGAAGACAAGGTCATTGCGGCGCTGTCCAAGAAGGGCGGCGAACCGCAGACGGTCGATCCCAACAAGGGCCAGGGAGAGAGCGAAGAGCTGAAGAAGGCCCAGCACACCGCCGACATGTGGGGCGGCAGGGCCAAGCAGCTCTCGCAGGAGAAGGCTGCGCTCGCCCAGGAGAACGCCGAGCTGAAGGAGCGAATCCGCAAGCTCGAGGCGGGATCCGAGGGCAAGGCCTTCGTCGAGAAGCTCACGCCGGAGCAGCTGGGGGACCTTCCGAAGGACTACGCGACCACGATGGCGGGAGTTTCCGCCGGACTGATCAAGGCGTCCGAGGAGAAGCACGAAGCGGAGCTGGCGCAGCTCAGGGCTGAGATGAAGGAGGGCAACCGCAGGCTGTTCCTCTCGCAGATCGGCGCTCAGCACGACAAGTTCTTCGACCTCGTGAGTCCCGGCGGCGCCAACGCGGAGCTCTGGGAGCAGTTCAAGGCGAACAACCAGGAGACCTTCGAGGCGATCATGGAGACGCAGGACAGTGCGCGCTTCGACCGTTTCGTGGCCGACTTCTGCCGCGTCATCGGAATTACCGAACCTTCGGGAGCGACGGCGAAGACCACCACGCCCGATCCCGTCACCACCGGCGGTGGCAAACCCGTTTCGCAGGACGACGGCTCCAAGAAGGTCTACACGCCCGAGGAATACGACGCGCTCGAGAAGAGGGCGATGCAGCTGAGGGCGACGGACTACAAGGAATACCTGAAACTGCGGGACGAACTGGAAAACATCCTCGTCGAGGGCAGGATCAAGGAGCAGTAGAGGCTCCTTGAGTCCGGGCCGTCAGGCGGGGAGAGCAGGAAAGGAACCAGAACATGGGAGACATTTTCAGCGGAGTTGCGAGACCCTTCTCGGCAACGGCGCAGATACGCTACAAAAACGTATACAAGCGCCGCCTGATGGATCGCTGCATCCTCCCCGACATCATCAACGCCAACCCCGAGGACCTCAAGGGAGAGGTCGGGCGCGGCAAGGGAACGACCGTCCGGATCTACGTGCCCGGCACGGTCATGATCCGCGACACGCAGCCTGACGGCGGGATCATCTACCAGCAGGTCACCGACACCTACGAGGACTACTCGGTCAACCGCGAGTCCTACTGGGCGCTCAAGTTCCGTCCCGAGGACATGTCGTTCATGCCGTGGGATCCGAAGTCCACCTACTTCACGAACGCGACGGACCAGATGGCCCGCCACATCGAGAAGAAGTTCGGCGCGGACATCATCGGCAAGGTGCCGTCCTACAACACCGGCCACACCGCCGGCGTCAAGTACGGCGGCTTCGACGTCGGCGCGGTCGGCTCGCCCGTCACGCTGTACAAGACGCAGACGCAGTGCGACGCTGCGACCACCGTCCAGTACCGCGACGTCGCGGCCGACTACTTCGTGAAGCTCGCGAACGTCATCAAGGAGAACGAGGGGCTTGCCGGCGGCCACGTGAACATCATCGTTCCGTCCGTCGTGAAGCACCACGTCCAGACGTCCGAGCTGAAGTACGGCGGTCTGATGGGGCGCAACGAGGCGATCGCGGGGCGCGGCGAGGTCAAGTTCCTCGGCACGCTCGACGACACCATCACGCTCATCCAGGACAACATCATGCTTCCGGTGTTCAAGGACCTGACGGATGGCAAGAACATCTATCCGATCCTTGCGCTCATGAAGGATGCCGTGACGTACTTCGACGAGGTTGTGTTCCGCGACAACGCGATGAAGGACATCGCGAACTGGGACGAGCACTACCGCGCGAAGCAGGTGTACGACTGGGGCGTCGTCTTCCCGCAGATGGTCGCCGTCGGCTACGTGAAGCTGGCCGAGAACGCGTACAGCGCGGGGTAAGGACCTATTCGGGCGGGGCTCTGCGCCCCGCCCGGGCTCAACGAGAAAGGACAACTCAAAATGGGAAAGAGAACCATTGAAAACGGCTACTTCGGCTCGGTCGGAATGAGCGACCCGATGAGCTCGTTCGCGGAGCGCACGCTCCGCATCGCGTGGGACTTCTCGAAGAAGAACGTCCCCGAGAACAAGGTTATCCCGCTCATTCAGATCCCCAAGGGGTTCTGTATCGACAGGATCAGCCTCGTCCAGACCGCCGCCACCGACCAGGACGTCTCCCTCACCTTCGGGCTCGAGAGCGACGATTCGTTCACCGTCGGCGGCAGCTTCGCGCTCAAGGACCTCTCCGGCGAGACGGCGCTCTGCCGCTCCAGCCAGGCGGCCAAGCAGACGACCGGCTACGTGGCGTCCTCTTCGGCGGGCTCCCCGACCAGCGCGCTTACCGTCGGCGAGCCGCTCTTCGTGGACAATGCGGACGTGCTCTGCATGATCGTCCCCGACGGGCTCACCGGCGACAAGCTCGCCAAGGGCGCCTTCGACCTGTGCGTGCACGGGTTCGAGGTGTTCTCGGAGGGCGTTGCCGGCAATGCGCTCAACCGCGAGACCTTCCGCGACAAGTTGCAGACGACCCCGAACGTCTCGGGCGGACAGTATCCGCTTGAGTAAGACGGGGCTCGACGAGTTTGCCGTCCCCGCGGGTTTGTGTGATTCCCCCGCGGGGGCGGCATCGTAAAAACCACACGCAAGAGGGAAACACAACATGAGGGCGAAATTTGTAGTCAACGTGGAGAACGAGACGCTTCTCTACAGGACAGACGCGACGGACGAGCTCCCGGTCATCTACCGGAAGATCGACGACGAGACGGCGAAGGCCATCATCAAGAACGAGATCACGGTGAAGCAGGTCGTCGACGCGATACAGAACTCGGAGATGAGGAGTCCGAACTTCAGCTGGCGCGACTACGACGCGAAGATGAGGGCCGCGAAGAAGCGCCTGAACGTGAGCGAAAAGAACATGACGCCGGTGAACGAGACGACCCAGGGCGTCGTCAACAGGGAGGACAACCCCTCCGACGTCGTGAAGTTTGCCGACATCATCGGCGGCGAGCCCGCTCCCGGCTCTGGCGGCGAAGGCGGCGGAACATCGCGCGATGTCGCGGCAGAGGCTGCGGCGGCGAAGGCTGCGGCGGCTATGGGGGTTCCCGCGAAGCCTGCGACTGCCGAGCCCGAGCCCGCGAACAAGCCGTCCGATCCAGAACCCGCGAACGAGTCCGAGCCTGAGCCCGAGCCTGAGCCCGAGCCCGCGAACGAGGGGCAGGAGCCGGCTGCCGGATCCGGGGCGCGTCACGTGAGGATGTAAGCCGGAGGCTGTCTGCATGGCAAGCGATTTCCATGAAGACGTGGAAACGACGAGTTTCACGAGGTTGGCGGACCTTGCCGACAACCTCGTGTACCGTCTTCCGGGATGCGACCACCTGACGATCAGAAAGACGCTTCAGGAGGTCTTCCGCGAGTATTGCCGCGAGACAAAGTGCTTTCAGTTCGTCCACCACGTCGATCTCGGACCCGGCGAGGCGTCGTTTGGCGTCTCGCCTCTGTTGCCGAACGACGTCATGGGGGAGATACGCGAGGTGCGCTGCGACCGCGTGAAGCTCCGCATCGGCATCGACTGTTTTGTCGAGGGCGCGTCTCCCGCCGTCGTCGTGCTGTCGCGGCGCTTTATGCCGTCTGCCGACGACCCCGAGGCGAAGGTCCGCATTTCCGTCCTTGCCGTTGAATACCCGAGCATAGGCAGCGAGGACGTCCCGGAGAGTTTTGTCGATGCTCACGGCGACGCAATCGTGAGCGGCGTGATGTCGCGGCTTTGTTCCATGCAGAACAAGCCGTGGAGCGATCCGCAGGTCGCGATGGCCGAGCTTGCGCGGTACCAAAGCGCGAAAAGCGAGGCGAGGATGAGGCGCGAGACGCCGCCTGGCGGACGCTTCATCGACACAAGCGAGATACTTTAGGAGGTTTTTCAGATGACTACGCTGACGATAATTCCGTCCCACGGAAGCAAGATGGCGAGGTTCGCCGGTTCTGTTGCGGCGGGCGAGCTTGTCCAAGTTACGATCGTCGGCGCGGCCGACTGGATATCCCCAGGCGGCGAGAGCCAGACCCTTCGGCTCCGCG
>JAEEHL010000055.1 GCA_016280825.1 Verrucomicrobiota bacterium | reverse complement strand
CGGTGCCTATCTGCGGCAGGTACGTGCGCGCAACGCTGAAGCTCGACAGGCCCAGCCGCCTCGGGCGCGCAGCGCTAGAGACGCTTGCGAGAATTGCCTACCGGCCGCCTGTCCCAACGAGCGTGCTGGAGAGGATACGCGGGGTTGACGTCTCGGCCAACATCAAGACGCTGATGGACCTCCAGCTTATAAGGATAGTCGGCAAGTCGGAGCTGCCCGGGCACCCGTTCCTCTACGGCACGACGGCGATCTTCCTCGAGCATTTCGGGCTTTCGAACCTGCAGCAGCTGAACGAGCTGGACCCGACACTGCAGAGGTCGAATCCGCGACTAAAGGCCGCTTCGTACAAGAAGGTCGAGAAGACGGAACTTGAAAAGGCCGCCGAGGAGGATGCCGAAGCCGGCGGCGAGGCGTCGAAGGAAGAGGGCGGCGAGACGGCCGGTCTCGCGGCGGATGGCGCCGAAGGCAGCGATGACGAAGACTTTGAAATCGACGATACGCCTGATGAGTTCGACGAGGAGGACGACGATGACGAGGACGATGATGAAGACGCTGGCGGCGATGGCGCTGACGGCGATCCTGACGACCTCCTGTGACAGGATCGCAGGCCCGGACTCGCGCGTGGAACGCGCCGACGCGCACTACCGCGCGGCGATGGCCGACTACCAGGCCGGGCGCCTTGAGGCGGCCGTTGCTGGGTTTGAAAAGACCGTGAACGCGAATCCGCTCAACGCGAGCGCGCGCTTTCAGCTCGCCTGCCTCAAGGAGGAGAGCAAGAAGGACTATCTCGGCGCGATAGTCGAGTACCGCGAGTTCCTGCGCCTGAGCCCGAAGGGGGAGAAGGCGGTAATGGCGAAGAACCGCCTTTCGAGGTGCATGGAGCATTATGCGGCCGAATGCGCGGAGGGGAACGCCACGAAGGACCGTGACGCCGCCGCTGCCGCCGCAATTGCCTCGCTCAAGGCCGAGAACAAGCGCATTTCCAGCGAGCTCGAGGAGGTGCAGCGCAAGGCGGCGTCGCTTGCCGGGGAGTGCGAAAGGCTGAAGACGATGGTGCGCGCCGTCGGGGAGGGCGAGGACGCCGCCGCGCGACCCGTGAAGATTGCCCTCGACGACAGGGAACTTCTCGAAGACGACGGGGACGAAGGCGAGAAGAAGCAGGTTCTTTCCGAGGCTGCGAAGCTGAAGGAAGACGACGACGACAAGGCGGCCGCGCCGTTTGCGGGCTCGTCCGCCGCGGTAGCGCCCGCGAAGGAGAAGCGTGCAGCCGCCGCGCAGCCGGAGAGACCGAAGAAGTACGTCGTACAGGAAGGCGAGACCCTCACCGCCATCGCGCGGCGGTTCTACGGCAACGGCAAGCAGTGGCGCAAGATACAGGAGGCGAACCGCGCCGTCATTTCGGTCGACGGCAAGGTGGACGCCGGAATGGAGATAACGCTGCCATGACGAGGGTGCTGCATACGAACCTCAAGTGCGACGAGCACGCATACACGCGTTCGCCCGAGCCGTGGAGGATAGACGCGGGCGAGGAGGTGTACGCGTCGATATCGCGCGAGAGCAGGCGCGGCTGGAAGCTCTTCCACTACATCTCGGGCGGCGGCATGCGCTCGTTCAGGCGCACTTTGGAGGAGGACGGGCGCTCGCGCAGGCAGACGAGGTTTCTCGTCTTCTCCGCGGCGCTGCTCGTGGCATGGATAGTGCTTGCGCTTGCATAGCTTTTTTGCATACAACAACCAAGGAGGCATGAAATGGAAAAACTGGCGTTGGTGGCGGCATTCACGGCAATGGCCGGGGCGATTTTCGCGCAATCCGGCGAGGGCGCGAAGGAGGCGTTCCTGAGGCAGCAGGCCTATGCGGAGATGCAGAGGGTGTCCGGGGAGGTGGACGTCCTAAGGCAGAACTTCTCCGACCTCGAGTCGAAGGTGCGCCAGGCAAGCGCGATGAAGGAGGAAATTGCGGGCCTCAAGGGCGAAATCGCCGCGCTCAAGGGGACCATCGCGGAGCTGAGGCGCGAGATGCAGGCGCAGCGCGGGGAGATCGTGAACGACCTTTCGAAGAAGATCGTGAAGATACAGCAGTCCCAGCCTGCGCCCGCCGCTCCAGCGCCGCAGTTCGAGTACAAGGGCAAGACGCAGGAGTACACGGTAGTATCGGGAGACACTCTCTCCGTCATAGCCCGCGCCCTAGGCACGAAGATTTCAATCATCAAGGGCCTGAACGGGCTCAAGTCGGACAACATAAAGCCGGGCCAGAAGCTTGTAGTGCCCGCAATCGAGTAGGGAGGGGCGAGATGAAGATACTTGTTGCAGGCGGCGGCGGCCGCGAACACGCGATTGCGTGGCGGCTTTCGCGCGACGCGGAGAGGCACGAGCTGTTCGCTGCCCCTGGAAACGCCGGGATGGAGGGCGTCGCGAAGTGCATCGACATTAAGGCCGACGACACCGAGCGTCTGCCCGCATGGGCGAAGGAGAACGGCATCGACCTCGTCGTCGTCGGGCCGGAGGCGCCGCTTGTGAAGGGGCTTGCAGACGAACTTGCAAATGCCGGCATTCCCGTGTTCGGCCCGGTCGCGGCGGGCGCGAGGATAGAGGGCTCGAAGAGCTTTGCAAAGGAGATAATGTCGGCGGCAGGAGTGCCCACGGGCAAGGCGGAGGTCTTCACCGACGTCGAGGCCGCGAAGGCCGCGCTTCCCGGGTACGGGCTCCCTGTCGTCATAAAGGCAGACGGCCTTGCCGCCGGGAAGGGCGTCGTCGTCGCGGAGACGCTTGAAGACGCATGCGCCGCCATCGACGACATGCTCGTCGCCAACAGGTTCGGCGCTGCGGGCGCGCAAGTTCTTGTCGAGGAGTTTCTGCACGGCGAGGAGTGCTCGATACTTGCGATGGTGGACGGCGAAAGGGCGGTGCTGCTCCCGTCGTCGCAGGACCACAAGCGCGTCTTCGACGGCGACAAGGGGCCGAACACCGGCGGGATGGGCGCGTATTCGCCCGCGCCAGTCGTTGATTCAGGGTCGCTGAAGTTCATTCACGACAAGATCGTCATGCCCGTCGTGCATGAGCTCAAGTCACGCGGGATCGTCTACCACGGCATCCTCTACGCAGGGCTCATGGTGAACGAGAACCCCGACGGGCCGTCGCCCAACAGCACCGTGAAGAACCATCTCGCCTCAAGCGGCTCGAAGATAAACGTCGTCGAGTTCAACGCGAGGTTCGGCGACCCTGAGACGGAGGCGGTGCTGCCGAGGATAGGCGGCGATTTCGCGAAGGCGCTCCTGAATGCCGCGACGGGCAGGCTTTCTGAAGACGACGTCAAGGTCGAAGACCTGGTTGCCGCGACTGTCATCCTCGCCTCTGCCGGGTATCCCGGCGAGTACGCGAAGGGGAAGCCGATTGGCGGGCTCGACGCGGAGGCCGAGGGCACGGTCGTCTTCCACTGCGGCACGAAGCGCGCTGACGGCGGCATCGTCACGAACGGCGGGCGCGTACTGAGCGTGACGGGCACGGGGAGCACGCTGCGCGAGGCAGTTGACCGCGCCTACGCCCGCGCTGACGCGATATCGTTCGACGGCAAGTTCTGCCGCCGCGACATAGCCGCGCGCGCGCTCGGGAGAGGCTGATTGACGTTTGTGCCGATAGCAAGTTCCTCCAGCGGCAACGCATACGTCGTAGAGAACGACGGAAGGGCGCTTCTGATAGACTGCGGCGTGCCGCTCAAGGAGGTTGAGTCCCGCTGTCTCGAGGCCGGGGTCGATGCGGGGAGCGTGGAAGGCGTTCTCGTCACGCACAACCATTCAGACCATATCTCCTGCCTGCGGCCGTTCCTCAGGCGTCACGACGTGCCCGTCTATGCAAATGCGCTTACGGCGGATGCCGTCGCGGCCGCGACGGGGCTTGATGCCGGCGCATTTGTCATTTTCGAAAACGGCCAGGTTTTCGAGACGGCGGGATTTGACGTTAGGCCTTTTTCGATCCCGCACGACACTCCTGACCCCGTGGGGTATCTCGTCTCGTCGCATGACGGAACGTATTTCCACGGCACGGACATCGGCTCGCCGGTCGAGTCGGTCGGGCGGATGTTCTCGCTTGCGGACGAGGCTACGCTTGAATCGAACCACGACGTCGAGCTTCTTCTCGGAAGCGGCAGGAGCGAGACGCTCAAAAGGCGCATTCTTGGCCCGCGAGGGCACCTTTCAAACGACGACGCGGCGGATTTCGCGGCGCATTACGCTTCGGCGCGCCTGAAGCGGCTGCACCTTGCGCATCTTTCGGGCGAGTGCAACGTGCCGAGAATCGCCCTTAAGACGATGGCCGAGACCCTTGCAAGGGCTGGTCGCGCCGACATCGAGATTGACGTGATAGGATAGGACAAGGAGGAAAAGATGGAAAACGCGCTTGTGACAGGTGGAGCAGGGTTTATCGGGTCGCATGTCGCCAAATGGCTCGTGAAGGCTGGCTATAGGGTCGTCGTCCTGGACGACCTCTCTGGCGGATTCGTTGAGAACGTCCCCGATGGCGCCGAGTTCGTGAAGGGCAGCGTACAGGACGCTGCGCTTGTGGATTCGCTTTTCGAGAAAGAGAAGTTCTCGTATGTCTTCCACCTTGCGGCATATGCGGCGGAAGGGCTCAGCCACTTCATCAAAAACTTCAACTACCAGAACAACCTTGTAGGCAGCGTGAACCTCGTCAATGCGGCGGTCAACTCGGGCACGGTGAAGTGTTTTGTGTTCACTTCGTCGATCGCGGTCTACGGGCGCAACCAGACGCCGATGGTCGAAGAGCTTGTGCCTCAGCCTGAAGACCCGTATGGAATCTCCAAGTACGCGATGGAGCTTGACCTCAGGGAGGCCAAGGAGATGTTCGGCCTCGACTACGTCATCTTCCGCCCGCACAACGTCTATGGCGAGCGCCAGAACATAGGTGACCCGTACCGCAACGTCATCGGCATCTTCATGCGGCAGATACTGACCGGGAAGCCGCTTACGATCTTCGGCGACGGCGAGCAGGTGAGGGCCTTTAGCTACATAGACGACGTTGCGCCCGTCATAGCCGCCTGCATCGAGCGCCCCGTCACGTGGAACCAGGTCTACAACATCGGCGCCGACAGGCCATGGACGGTGAACGAACTTGCGACCACGGTGTGCAGGGCTATGGGGGCGGAAACTTCTGCCATCCAGCACCTTGACGCCCGCAACGAGGTCGTGACGGCCTATTCGAGCCACGAGAAGGTGAAACGCGTCTTTGGCGACCTTATCCACAACGTGCCGCTTGACGAGGGCATTGCGAAGATGGCGGCCTGGGTGAAGACCTTGAAGGCCGTTCCAGAGCCCAGGCGCTTCGGACATATCGAGGTCTTGAAGAACCTGCCGCCGAGCTGGGCGAAGCTCGCGTAAACCAGCTGGAGAGGGGGAATGGGCGCACCGGCCGAGCTTGTGAACTGGAAGAGGGCGACAATCGAGTCGCTTCGGGCGGAGAGCTTTTGCGATTCCGCAATAAAGGATGTCACGGCGATAGCGTATCACTACAGGCGGACGCCGGAGGAACTTGACGAATCGTTCTGGATAACGGAGTTTGCGTTTCTTCAGACGTTCAAGACGCAGGGCGTGATGCCGTCGGTGCTGGTGGTCAACCAGCCGACGAGGCTTACGAAGGCGTTCTGCGACAAGTATTCGGTCGAGCTGCAAGTCGCAGGCAATCTCGTCCCCGGGAAGGACATCCGCTCTCTTTGCCTTGACTACGTGTGCAATCTCCATTCGCGCATCAAGACGCCGTACGTCCTCACCATCCAGGACGACGGCTTCCCCTTGCGCCCGGGGCTCGAGGAGTTCGTGGGCAAGTGGGACTATGTGGGAGCCCCGTGGGTCAGGCACGCCACCTACTACGATGTCTACCCGGCGAAGTACATGGTCGGCAATGGCGGTTTTTCGCTGAGATCGAAACGCCTCTGCGAGATCGCCTCCCGTGTCTACAAGAAGTGCTTCTCGAGCTTTCCCTACTGGTGGTACTTCTTCGGAGACGACACCTTTTATTGCAGGACGCTGCGGTTCTGGTGCCGCCTGGCCGTGCGCGGGATTAGTTGGCCGACCGTGGAGGAGGCGACCCTTTTCTCCATCGAGAACAACCTCGACTTCCTTTCCGACAGGCAACCGCTTGGCTTCCATGCAGGGGGATTCACCGCCTACAATGCCCGATTCCCCGTAGTTGGAGTTGGTGATTAGTCCGAGTAGGAGTTCGAGAGCGGTGATTAGTCCAGGTTTCAGGTTGGAGTTGGAGCGCGGAACAATTCCTTTCCCGAACCCGAACTCTTCTCTCGAACCCGCTCGTTGCCCATTCCTGCCCCCGACCCATACCTCCTGGCCCTTTGTGCCATCCGCCGATTTCCAGGTTTATCCTTTTGCGTCTGGGGCGCGAATGTGATATACTACGCACAAATAAATTTCAACCCTAATACGGAGGTTACAAGATGACGATATTCATAGGCAAGGACAAGCTCGACATGGCGGCGGCCGCCGCGAAGTCGGCGGCGGAGAAGATTCGCAAGGCAATCGCCGAAAAGGGCGAGGCGCGCATAATAGTGGCGACGGGCGCGAGCCAGTTCGAGTTTCTGCAGGCGCTCGTGAAGGAGCCCGGCATCGACTGGACGAAGGTCACGGGGTTCCACCTCGACGAGTACGTCGGCATTCCCGTCACGCACAAGGCGTCGTTCCGCGGCTACATGCGCGAGCGCTTCGTCTCGAAGACTCCCCAGCCGATGAAGGTCTTCAACGAGGTGAACGGCGAGGCCGCCGACAAGGAGGCCGAGATCGACCGCCTCGAGAAGCTCATCCGTACGGCCCCGATCGACGTCGCCTGCGTCGGCATCGGCGAGAACGGCCACCTCGCGTTCAACGACCCGCCGGCCGACTTCGACACGAACCGCGCCTACAAGGTCGTGCCGCTCGACGACAAGTGCCGCATGCAGCAGGTCGGCGAGGGCTGGTTCGCCACCAAGGACGACGTGCCCACGCACGCCTTCTCGATGTCCATCAAGCAGATCATGTGGTCGAAGGCCATTGTCTGCACCTGCCCCGACTCGCGCAAGGCCGAGGCGGTGAAGGGCGCCGTCGAAGGCCCCGTGACGAACATGCTGCCGAGCTCCATTCTCCAGATGCATCCCGACTGCGGGATGTTCCTCGACCCCGATTCCGCCTCGCTTCTCAAGAAGTGAGCAGGATAGTAGTCAAGGTCGGCACGCATGCCATCGCCTCGCGGTCGGGTCGGCCCGACCACGAGGCGCTTAAGCGCCTCGTCGGCGAGATCTGCAGGCTCAAGAAGGCCGGCAACGAGGTCATCTTCGTTTCGTCCGGCGCGGTTGCCGCGGGCATCGAGGCGCTCGGGCTCAAGGCGCGCCCAAAGGACGTGAACGACGTGCAGATGTGCGCCGCCGTCGGGCAGGCGCGCTTCATCTGCGAATACGAGACGCTTTTCGAGGAGCAGGGCGAGAAGATCGGGCAGGTGCTCCTTACCTACCACGATTTCGAGGTCGAGAAGAGCAGGCAGAACGTGAGGAAGTCGCTCGACCATCTCGTGAAGGCGGGCATCGTGCCCGTGGTGAACGAGAACGACGTCGTCGCGGACGACGAGCTGAAGGGGTCAACCTTCGGCGACAACGACTGGCTTTCGTTTCTCATCGCGCGTCTTGTCGGGGCGGATTCGCTCGTCCTCCTTTCCACCGTTGACGGGCTTCTCGACGCCGACGGCAAGGCGATTGCGACCGTCGGGAGCATCGCGAAGGTCATGCGCCTCGTGAGGGCGGGCGAAAAGGGCGGGCTTTCAAAGGGCGGCATGCGCTCGAAGCTCAGGGCGGTCAAGGCCGCCGTCAACGCCGGCATCGACGCCTACATCGCCAACGGGCGCAGGCGCGTCCTCAATTCGCTTTTCAAGTCGCGCAGGCACGGGACGCTTTTCCCGAGTCGCAGCCCGCGGTGATGGCAGGTTCCGCCGTCCTTTCCCGCGTGTCCGCCGAGACCGGCGCCTCCGCAAGGCAGGTGCAGGCAGTCGAGCAGCTTCTCGCAGGCGGCGCGACAGTTCCCTTCATAGCCCGCTACCGCAAGGAGGCGCACGGCAACCTCGACGAAGTGCAGATTTCGTCCATCAAGTCGCGCCTCGAGTACTACTCCGAGCTTGAGGAGAGGAAGTCCGCGATATTGAAGTCGATCGACTCCCAGGGCAAGCTCGACGACGAACTCAGGGAGAAGATAGAGGCGTGCTTCGTGAAGACGAAGCTTGAAGACCTCTATCAGCCGTTCAAGCCGAAGCGCCGCACGCGCGCGCAGGTCGCGAAGGAGAAGGGGCTTGAGCCGCTTGCAGATTCGATCTGGGCGGGCGAAAAGCCGCCTGCGGGGACGACGGACGACGACCTCCAGGGCGCGCGAGACATCATCGCCGAGCGCATAGCCGACATGGCTGACGTTCGCGGGCTCGTGCGCAACGCGATGGCGCGGGACGGCGTGTACAAGTCGTCTGCGGCCAACCCCGACTCGAAGGTGCCCACGAAGTTCGAGCAGTACTACGACTACTCCGAGCCGATTTCAACCATCCCATCGCACCGCTACCTCGCGATAAAGCGCGGGCAGGCGGAGAAGGTGCTTGTCGCGCATCTCGAGATCGACAAGGGGCCGGTCATCGAGCGGATGATGGAGATACTTTCCTCTACGGGCGCCGGGTTCGGCAGGAGCGCGGCGGCTCTCGGCGAGGTGCGCCTCGCGGCGGAAGACGCATACCGCAGGCTTCTTGCGCCAAGCTGCGAAATCGACGTTCTCGTGGAGAAGAAGTTCGAGGCGGACCGCGCTGCCGTCGAGGTGTTCGCGGAGAACCTCAGGAACCTTCTCCTTGCCCCGCCTCTCGGCTCCAAGGCCGTCCTCGCCATCGACCCCGGCATAAGGACGGGGTGCAAGGTCGCGATGATGGACCGCACGGGAAAGTACCTCGGCAAGACGGTCATCTTCCCCATGCAGGCCGAGGCCGAGGCCGAGAAGGCGATTGCGATGATCGTCGCCAAGTACAAGCCCGAGGCGATAGCCGTCGGGAACGGCACCGCGGGCCGCGAGACGGAGGCCTTTGTGCGCGCGACCCTGAAGAAGCTCGCCGCGCAGCATCCGGAAGTCGCGATACCGACCGTCGTGAGCGTAAGCGAATCCGGCGCGAGCGTCTACAGCGCGAGCGAGATAGCTCGCAAGGAGTTCCCCGACCTCGACCTGACGGTTCGCGGGGCGATATCGATAGGCAGGCGGCTTCAGGATCCTCTCGCCGAGCTCGTGAAGATCGACCCGAAGGCGATAGGCGTGGGGCAGTACCAGCACGACGTGCAGGAGACGCTTCTTGCCTCCAAGCTCGACGAGGTTGTCGTCTCGTGCGTGAACGCGGTAGGCGTGGAGCTCAACACCGCGAGTGCGCCGCTTCTCGAGCGCGTTTCCGGCGTCGGGCCGGTGCTCGCGAAGTCGATAGTCGAGTGGCGCGACGAAAACGGCGGGTTCAAGAGCCGCCGCGACCTCAAGAAGGTGAAGGGGCTTGGAGACAAGGCTTTCGAGCAGTGCGCGGGCTTCCTTCGCATTCGCGGGGCGGAGAACCCGCTCGACTCCTCGGCGGTGCACCCCGAACGCTACGAACTCGTGGAGAGGATGGCGTCGGACGCGGGGACGAGCGTCGCCGCGCTCATAGGCGATTCCGCCGCGGTGAAGAAGATAGACATTCGCCGCTACATAACGGGTGACGTCGGCGAGCCGACCCTGAAGGACATCCTCGCGGAGCTCCTTAAGCCGGGCAGGGACCCGCGCAAGTCGTTCGAGCCACCGAAGTTCCGCGACGACGTCACGAAGATCGAGGACGTGAAGGAAGGCATGCGGCTCGAGGGCGTCGTCACGAACGTGGCGAAGTTCGGCGCGTTCGTCGACATAGGCGTGCACCAGGACGGGCTTGTGCACATTTCCGAGCTTTCAGACACGTTTGTCTCGGATCCTTCGAGTGCGGTGAAGGTGGGCGATAGGATACAGGTCACGGTGCTCTCGGTTGACCGCGAACGCGGCAGGATATCGCTTAGCGCGAAGTCGAAGGCGGACACGCGGCCTCAGCAAGCAGGTACGGCGAAGCGCGAGGCGTCGCCGAAGCGCAACGGCTTTGTCTGCAATCCCTTCGCCTCCCTGTAGAATCCCTCGGGGACGGACCGCACAATAGTTAGGTGGCCAAGAGGTTAGGTAGTTAGGTGGTTTGCTTTCGCACTACCGCACCATCAAACTATCGAACCATGACGTGCGCCACACTCCGCTCCCGCCCTACCCCCACTCCTCTACTCCCCCACTCCCTCACTCATTACTCATTACTCATTACTCATTACCCCTCACTCATCACCCATGCCTTTTGTGCGACATGAGAGGCATGAAATATGGTATAATACACAGCAATGAAAAGAAAGATAGTCCTGGGCGTCACAGGCTCGATCGCCGCATACAAGGCGGCAGAGCTTGCAAGGCTCTTCGTGAAGAATTCCGACGAGGTGAAGGTCGTCATGACGGGTGCCGCGGCGAAATTCGTGACCCCGCTTGTCTTCCGCACCCTAAGCCGCAACAAGGTCGTGGTCGACGACTTCGAGGACCCGCAGAACTGGGAGGTGGGCCATGTCTCGCTCGCCATCTGGGCGGACGCCGTGGTGGTTGCGCCCGCGACGGCGAACACGATCGCGAAGATGCGCTGCGGCATCGCCGACAACGCGCTCACCTCGCTTCTTCTCGCGACGAAGGTCCCCATAGTCCTCGCTCCCGCGATGAACGACGGCATGTGGTCGAACCCCGCGACTGCCGAAAACGTCGCGGTCTTGCGCGAGCGCGGCGTTAAGATTGTCGGGCCCGTCGACGGAGAGCTTGCCTGCGGCACGGTCGGCAAGGGCCACATGGCCGACGTGAAGGAGATATTCGAGGCCGTATGAAGCGCGTGGTTGCATACGCCGCCGCCTTCATTCCGCTTCTCGCGCCCTGCGCGGCCGAGCCGCTTTCTGATTCCGAAATCTGGAATAGCGGGGTCGATTCTTATCTTGCAGGCGACACGACGAACGCAATGAGCGCCTTAAGGCCCCTCATGCTTTCGCGCACGCACGGCACGCGGGCGGCCGAGGTCGTCTCGAAGCTTGCCCATGACGCCGGCGATCTGGAGGAAAGCGCGGCGGCCGCGGCGATTGCGCTTAGGGCGAACCCAGACGACGAGCGCGTCAACAGGAACTTCACGCGGGCCATTGACGGTGTGCCGGAACTCCGCAGGCGCAAGCGCGTCGAGAAGGCGCTTGCGGCCGCAAAGGGGCGCGACTGCGGCGAAATGCTGCTTGAATCCACGCGTAGGGCGAGGTCGCTTATGCGCGACGCGGTGGCACTCTCCGAGTTGCCGCCCGCGAATGCGGTGGCAGAGGGGGACAGGCTTTCCGCGGCGGCCGACGCTCTTTCCCTTGTCTGGCCGGCTGCCGGAGAGGCGATTTCGCAGGCCGTTACGAACGAGGAGCAGGCAGCGACGATACTTGCCCAGATTGCCAAGGCGGAGGAATCGACTATTCGCGCGGCGGAACTTTTTTCAGACCTTGACGGCGGCGCATACTCGGCTGTCGCCGAGGCGGAAATGGACTTCAACCGCTTCGCAAAGCTTGTGGCGATGCCGCCCGCTGCAATCGGCGAGGACCTTGTCTGCCAGTCGAACGCCTATATGAACGTCGAGGAGGTCAACGGCCGCAAGTGGCAAGGCGAGGCGCTCGACTTCACCCGGGCGTTCAGGGACAAGTTCCCCGCCTGGGCGCGTGCATACGAGGCGCAGGCGCAGTCCGACACGAACAAGCCGCCATTCACGGCGGAAGCGCAGGCGGAAATCTCCGCCCTCTCCACAGAGCTTGAGAAGATACAGCTTGAATGCTGCGAAACCCCACTGCCGCCCGAGATGGAGAAGGCGCTTGCGATAATAGAGAGGATCAGGGAGCTTCTGCCCAAGGACGGCGGAGGAGGTCAGAACGGACAGCCGCCGCCACAGCAGCAGAACAAGAACGACGATGACCAGAAGAACGACAAGAAGGACAATGGCGGAAACGAGTCGAATGGCGGCGAGAACCAGGAGCCGCCGCAGGAAGACCAGGGCAAGGACGAAGGCGAGGAGCAGAATGGCGAGGAGGGCGAGTCGCCCGACGACAGGGAAGTCGAGGCGCTTCTCATGAAGGCGCAGGAGCGCAATGACGAACACGAGGCGGAGAAGCAGCGACGCATGAGGAAAGCGCCTCTCCCGCCGAACGAAAGGGACTGGTGAGTTGAAAGTCGTAGTTGCATGCGGTGGAACGGGCGGGCACGCCTTTCCCGGGATAGCGGTGGCGGAGGTTCTCCGCAGGCGTGGCCACGAGGTCACCGTCTGGGATTCCGGCCGCGACATCGAGTCAAGCGTAATGAAGGAATGGGACGGCGACATCTTCTCGACCGGCGCCCGGCAGCTTCGCCTTGCGAACGCCTTTTCGCTTGTCAGTTCGTTTTTCCGCTGCAGGCGGGAGCTCAAGAGGCGACCTTGCGACGTGCTGCTCGCGATGGGCTCGTATTCGTCCCTTGCGCCCGTTCTCGCTGCGAGGTCGAGGTCGGTCCCCGTGGTGCTGCACGAGGCGAACACCATTCCGGGGAGGGCGGTCGACTTCCTCTCCCGCTTCGCCCACAGCGTGGCGGTCAGCTTCGACTCGACGAAGGACTACCTGCCTGGCAGGGAGTGCGTCCTTACTGGGCTGCCTGTTCGCGCCGGAATCGACAAGGGGCATCGTTTCGACACGATCCCCGAGGGCAGTTTCGTCGTGTTCGTCACCGGCGGTTCGCAGGGGGCGCACGCCGTCAACGAACTTGCCTCCCGCGCCCTTGTCTCGTTCAAGAGGGAGCTCGACACAAGGGGCGCAAAGAGACCGCTCCACGTGATCCACCAGACTGGCGCGGCGGACGAAGGGGCCGTGATGATGACGTATGCCGCGGCAGGCCTCCCTTCGCGCGTAAAGGCGTTCGAGAACGAGATGCCAGACGCCTTCGCCTCCGCGGATTTCGTCATCTGCCGAGCCGGCGCCTCGACGTGCTTCGAGCTTGCTCTCTGCGGCAGGCCGGCGATGATGATTCCCCTCCCGACGGCGCTCCGCAACCACCAGCACTTCAACGCCGACGCGTTTGCACGGCGCAAGGCGGCAGACGAGGGCTACCAGGATTCGCTTTCGCCGCGGCAGCTCGCCCGCCATCTCATGTCGCTATACGACAACCCTAAAAGACTTGAGGCGATGTCGGCGGCTATGCGTTCCCTCGCCGTCGGCGATGCCGCGGAGAGAGTGGCCGACGTCGTGGAGAAGGCCGCCGCGAAATGAAGCGCATAACGCTTTTCGCCGGCCACTACGGCAGCGGCAAGACGAATATTGCGCTCGCCTATGCGCGGCGCCTGCGGCGCTCCGCGGGGGGGCGCGTCGCCATAGCCGACCTCGACATCGTAAATCCGTATTTCCGGACGAAGGACTTCGCCCCCGCGCTTCTTGCAGAGGGCATAGAGCTTGTAGTCTCCGACTTCGCCAATTCGAACGTCGATTTCCCGGCGATGCCGTCGGAGACGTACGCGCTCGTCGCGGACAGGGACGTGAGGGTCGTGATGGATGTAGGCGGCGACGACCGCGGCGCGCTTGCGCTCGGGCGGTACGTGGACGACATCCGCGAGGAGGGCGACTACGAGATGGTGGGCGTCGTGAACGCATGCCGCCCGCTGACGAGGACGGTGCGCGACGCCGTGGCCGTTCTCCGCGAGATAGAGGGGGCCTGCTCGCTCAAGTTCACGGCCCTGGCCAACAACACGAACCTTGGCGCGGAGACGGTCGCGGAGACGGTTCTTTCGTCGCTTGCCTACGCGCAGGGGATATCGGCGGAGATGGGCGTGCCCGTAATCATGACGTCATGCATGGCGGGGATAGCGGAGTCGCTTTGCGGGAAGGTCGAAGGGCTTTTCCCGCTTGAGACGGTTTCGCTCGTCCCTGGCCTGGGGAAACCAGAAAAGGAGAATGGAAAATGAGGATATTCAGCGATCCGGCAAAACTCCAGAAATGGGCGCTTGCGGCGAGGCGGCGTGGCAGGAAGATCGCGCTTGTGCCGACCATGGGCTACTTGCACGAGGGGCACCTCTCGCTTGTCCGCAGGGCGAAGGCGCTCAAGGCCGACGAGATTGTCGTCTCCATATTCGTCAACCCCGTGCAGTTCTGCCCGGGCGAGGACTACGAGAAGTACCCACGCGACGAAAAGGCGGACATTGCGAAGTGCAGGGCCGCTGGGGCCACGGCGGTATTCCTGCCAACTCCGGCGACAATGTATCTGGAGGGCCATTCGACGGTAGTCTCCGAACGCAGGCTTTCGGCCGGGCTATGCGGGGCGCGCCGCCCCGGGCATTTCGACGGCGTATGCACGGTGGTCGCGAAGCTTTTCAACATCGCCCAGCCTGACCTTGCCGTATTCGGCAGCAAGGACTACCAGCAGGCGCAGGTCGTGCGTCGCATGGTCCGCGACCTCAACTTCCCGGTGAAGATAGTCGTGGCGCCGATTGTGCGCGAGCCGTCGGGCCTTGCGATGTCGAGCCGCAACACGTATCTCGGAGAAGACGAGCGCAAGACGGCGCTTGCGATATCGGCTGGCCTTCGGCGCATCAAGGCGGACCCGTCGTTTACGCTTGCGCAACTGCGCCGCTCGCTCGAAAGGGCGGGGCTAAGGGTGGACTACGTCGAATGCGTCGACGCCGAGACGCTTGAGGGCGTGAAGAAGCCGCGAAAGGGCGCGTGCGTGCTTGTCGCGGCGTACTGCGGCAGGACGCGCCTTATCGACAACGTCGTCCTTTGACTTTTCGAGGCGGATATAGTATAATACTGACATCTGATGTCGGAGCGTAGCGCAGTCTGGTAGCGCGTTTGCTTCGGGAGCAAAAGGCCGAGGGTTCAAATCCCTCCGCTCCGACCATTCCCGAAGGTCCCAGGTCCTCTCAAGAAAAAGGTGAGCGATGAGCCATGCGTTGAAGACGTGTCTTGCCGTTGCGCTTGCAATGCCATGCGCTGCGCTTTTTGCCAATGCCGCGCTGCAGCCCGCAAAGTCTCCGACCAAGGCGCAGCCGCCGAAGGCGCCTAGCGCGGCACAGATCCAGCGCGAGAAGGTGGAGGCCCTGCGCAAGCAGATAAAGGCCGAGAAATGCGAAAGCTCCTTCTCCTGCTGGTGCGACTACTTCAACAGGAAGTGGATTACCGACAAGAATTCGGCTGACCCCCTGCCGCAGGCGGAGCTTGACGCGATAAGCGACCGCTACATTGCGCTTCTTGGCGAGATCGTCGCCGTCGCCACGAACGACGCGCGCGCGCGGCTCGATCTCGGCGAGGCGTACTTCTTCAGGCGGTTCTACGACAGGGCAAAGGCAGAGTACGAGACGGCCGAGGAGATTCTCAAGAAGCAGAAGAGGCCCAACCCGCTGCATGTTTGCGAGGCGATGTACCGCCTTGCGGAGATAAAGTTCCAGACGGGCGACCGCGAAGGGGCGGTAGGGAAGCTTGAAGAGATGATTGCGCTCGGGCACAACACCACAAGGCGCGGCAACATCACGCACAACTGGATGTACCTCGGCAAGAACGCTCATGCGTTCCTGACGGGCGCTACGCCCTGTGCGCTGGGGCTCCCGAGATGGACTGGCGCGAAGGCGTTCCCCGAGCCGCAGAAGGCCGACTACACAGAGAAGTTTGCGGCGCTTGCCGATGTCGCCATCAAGCTCCAGGGCGTTAAGCCCGAGGACGCCCGCGTGAAGCTCCTTATTCGCAAGCTTGAAGCGCGCGACATTTCCGCCACGATCGGCGGCAAGGGCGCATACAAGGTGACGCTCGCGCTCGACCCGAAGGCGAAGGTAGAAAGATCAGAGGGCTACACGCTCGAGATTGGCAAGAAGGGCGCGGAGGTGCGTGCGCGGGATTTGCAAGGCGTTCTTTGGGGCGTCGTCTCGTTCATCCAGTGCCTGAAGGACGGCGAGAAGGCCGTCCGCATTTGCGAGATCGAGGACTGGCCCGACACGGCGTGGCGCGGCTACGAGTCGACACCGATGTGGGGTGACACGACGGAATACACCATTTTCTCGAAGCTCAACTACGCCGTAGTCCAGTTCCATCCGCTTTCAGACGGCAACAACTCGCCGCTAAACCTCTACCAGTGCGCCGAGCTTGCGCGGGAGTTCAGGGAATTCGGCCTTCGTCTCTGCTACGGGATCACGAACTACACGATGGGGCTTGGATGGGCGTATTGCTGGAAGGGGTATCTTTCCGTGCAGATCGAGACGTGCAAGATGTTCGCCGCGATGGGCGCGAACATCTACTACCCGAACGACGACTGCCGCTACGCCACGTTCGTGAAGGACGACGAGGCGACGGGCCTCAAGCCCTCCGACTTCGACGCGAAGCACGTCCTTGCGCTTTTCAACGCAGTTAAGGCGGAGTATCCGTGGTTCAAGATGATCTACTGCCCGCCTTACTACTGGGGGCCTGATCTCGCGGCAAGGTATCCAGACGACCGCGAGAAGTACCTGCGCAGCATGAGAATGTTCCCGCAAGACATCGACATCTTCTGGACTGGCGGGGAGGTGAAGGGCTACAGGAAGACAAGGGCGCAGGTTGACTGGTTTACGGACCTTACCTGGCAGAAGCCAACCGTCGGTCAGAACGGCACTGGACCGCACAACCTCCTTTCGTACATCGTCGACGAGACCGACTGGAACGCATGGCACTACCCGGGGTTCTTCGAGAAGGACATCAAGGGGTATCTAAAGAACTCTGGCACGCCCAAGGAGGGGCCGCAGCTCTCCACGCTCGGCGACTGCCTCTGGAACGTGAAGGGCTACGACAAGGCCCGCTCGGTCCGCCGCGCCGTCGCGCAGCTTCTCGGCGAGAAGATGTTCTCCATCCTCGAGCCGGGGCTTAAGGGCCTCGCGGCGAATGACAAGTACAGGTACGGCAGGGTGACGCCTGAGATACTCAACGAGGACGTTGAAGAGCTGAAGTCCCGCTGGGTGACTGCGAGCAACTGCTGGGCCGAGGCTGTCAAGTACAATCCGGCAGTGAAGCTCTACGGCCACTACGACGGCGGCGTCAAGTTCTCTGAACTTATCTACAAAGCGGCCTTGAGCCCGCCAGACTTCTCCTCGGCCCGCTGATGCGCGAAAACCTGGGGACAAGGGCACCACCGCTATAAACACTCTGCGCTCTCTGCACCTCTGCGTGAGATAAAACCAAGCAGGCGAGGACGCGCAAATCGCCCATGTGGGCACGGGAGCCTGGGATCCCCCCTGCTCGTGGCCGCACGCTGACACAGCAAGGGAAACAGGCAGATGCTACATTTGCCTGCACATTTCTGCGCTATATTATGATATAATACTCATTTCTAACCGAAAGGGGTGGAGACGATGAAGGAAATTGGCATAGGGATACTTGGTTTTGGTACGGTCGGCGCGGGGGTGGCGGAAGGCCTCTTGAAGCATCGCGAGGTAATCGCGCTGCGTACGGGCGTCGATGTCGTCTTGAAGCGCATTGCCGACCTTGACATCAAGACAGACCGCGGCGTTACGGTGCCCAAGGGCATACTGACTACCGACGCGGGCGCGGTCATTTCCGACCCATTGATCCAGATCGTCGTCGAGACGATCGGCGGCACGGGAATCGCGAAGAAGTTCGTGCTTGACGCGCTTTCCGCCGGGAAGTGCGTCGTCACGGCCAACAAGAAGCTTCTCGCCGAATACGGCAGCGAGATATTCGAGACGGCCCGCAAGGGCGGCGCCGAGATATACTTCGGCGCATCCGTGGGCGGTGGCATACCTGTTATCCGCGTCGTCAGGGAGGCGCTTGTCTCCAACGAGATAGAAACCATGCACGGCATCCTGAACGGAACGTGCAACTACATCCTGACGCGCATGGAGCGCGATTCGCTCGCGTTCGAAGACGCCCTCAAGGAGGCTCAGAGGCTTGGCTACGCCGAAGCGGACCCGTCCCTCGACATTGACGGCTTTGACACCGCCCACAAGGCGTGCATTCTCGCCTCGCTCGCATACGGCTTCTCGCCCGACCTCTCCGCCGTGCAGGTGGAGGGCATAAGGAACCTCTCCGGCTTCGACGTGCGGTACGCGGCGGACTTCGGCTACAGGATAAAGCTCCTCGCCTGCGTCGCCCGCGACGGCAACAGCGTGGAGGTTGGCGTGCACCCGACGCTTATCCCGCTCTCGCACATGCTCTCGTCGGTCAACGACGCGTTCAACGCGGTGATGGTGAAGGGCGACATGTCCGACTGCACGATGTACTACGGGCGCGGCGCAGGGCGCGCCCCCACCGCCTCCACGGTCGTCGCCGACGTCGTCGACATCGCGCGCAACCTCGTTGGAGGGGCGCGCCGATACGAAAGGGCGGTTCCCGACTACGCGGCGAAAAGCATGAAGCTAAAGCCGGCGGGGGAGATTTCGTCCAAGTTCTACATCCGCTTCACCGTCGCCGACAGGCCCGGCGCCTTCGGGACGATTGCGGCCGCCCTAGGCCGTCACGGCGTCTCGATTTCCGCCGCGAGCCAGAAGAGCTGCGACGGCGACTTCGTGCCGGTCGTCGTGCTGACGCACGAGGCAAAGGCCGCAGACCTCGATGCGGCTCTTGCTGAAATAGCGGCGTCCGGCGTCGTGGGCGCGGAAACCGCAAAACTGAGGATCCTGTAAAGATGAAAGTATGCAAATTCGGTGGCTCGTCCCTTGCGGACGCCGCACAGGTAAGGAAGGTAATCGACATCGTCCAGGCGGATCCCACCCGCCGGATAGTCGTCGTCTCCGCCCCCGGCAAGAGGTACGACGGAGACACGAAGGTGACGGACCTCCTGATTTCGCTTGCCAATTCGGCGGCGGCCGGCGAGGACACGACGAGGGCGCTTGCCGAAGTCGTGGAGCGCTACGCCTCCATGGCGCAGGCGCTCGGGCTTGGCGACGGCATCACGAGGGAGATACACGAAGACCTGAAGGGGAGGCTCTTGAAACGGGCAGAACTTGAATGGCCCGCGTTTCTCGACCTCATGAAGGCGGCCGGCGAGGACAACAACGCCAAGCTCGTCGCGGCGGCTTTCGATGCGGCCGGCATCAAGGCGCGCTACGCGAGCCCCAAGGACACGGGCATGGTCCTCAAGGGCGACTTTGGCGACGCGCAGCTCGATCCTGACAGCTACGCGAGGCTTTCGCGCGCGTTTTCGCGCTTTGACGGCATCGTAATCTACCCCGGGTTCTTCGGCTACACCCGCGAAGGCGACGTCGTGACGTTCCCGCGCGGCGGCAGCGACATCACGGGCTCCATCCTTGCCGCGGCGGTCTGCGCAGACGTGTACGAGAACTTCACCGACGTCGATTCCGTCTTCCCGGTTGACCCGCGCATAGTGCCCGAGGTCAAGAAAGCCGAGGGCATTCCCGCGATGACGTACCGCGAAATGCGCGAGCTTGCGTACGCAGGCTTCGGCGTCTTCAACGACGACGCCGTCATCCCCGCCGTCCGGGCGCGTATACCGATCAACATCCGCAACACCAACCACCCGTCGGAGCCTGGCACGATGATACAGCAGTCGCGCAGGGTAGTCCCCGGCACGGTCGTGGGAGTCGCGAGCGCAGACGGGTTCTGCAACATCGTAGTCGAGAAGTATCTCATGAACAGGCAGATAGGCTTCGGCCGCCGCCTGCTGCAGATACTCGAGGAGGAGAGGATTTCCTACGAGCATATGCCCTCGGGCGTCGATTCGCAGTGCGTCGTCGTGAAGGAGCAGTACCTCTCCCGCGAGAGGGAGGCGAGGGTAGTTAGCCGCATCAAGGAGGTACTCGCCCCCGACTACGTGGCCGTGGAGCGCGACATCACGATCATCATGGTCGTTGGCGAGGGAATGTGCTACACGCCCGGCATGTTCGCGAAGGCCTGCCTTGCGCTCGCCTCGGCGGGGATATCCATGTCGATGGTGAACCAGGGCTCGAGCGAAGTCTCGTTCATGATAGCGATACGCGCGAAGGACCGCGACGAGGCCGTGAGGGCCCTCTACAAGGCGTTTTTCTCGTAAAGAAGATGAAGTGCGAAATATGCCACGAGGCCGACGCCCGCAAGGCGATAAGGCGCGAGAAGGGCGACGGCTCGGAAGAGGAGCTCTATGTCTGCGAGTCGTGCGCGTCGAAGGAGAAGACGCGTCGGCAGAAGATGCGCCAGCGCACGATCAAGACGCAGAACGGCTCCATAACCGTCTGCGGCGACATAGAGAACCCGCCGCCCATCATAGGCGCGATAATAAACGCGGTAAGCGGCATCGTCGGCGACATAGGCAAGATCAGCGCAAGCCGTGAAGAGGCGAGCCCTGCGAAGCACGAGCCGAGGCCGGTGGAGTTTTCAGTTGCGGGCATTCCCCCGAGATACCGCATCGGCAGGTGCATCCAGCTCGAGGGGCTGTACCTCATCGGCGAGATCGACGCCTGCATGCGCGCCGCGCGCGCGGTGGGGATGGAGCTTGCGACGGAGGAGGTCGACGGCATAAAGGCGCCCGGCCACGTCTACGAAATACGGTACACATGCGGCAGGGAGACGGCGGCCGACTTCGTGAATAGCCTTGTCCAGCAGGAGAAAAACGCGCGTGCCCGCCTTCAGGACGACATGGCGCACGTATTTGCAGATTCGCTCTGCCGCGCGCTTGCGCTCCTCAAGAACTGCAGGCTGCTTTCGCCTGCGGAATACTTCGACATGCTTTCCACCCTGAGGCTTGCGGCGCTCGAGGGCTTTCTCGACGGCATCGACGCCGCCGGCATCGACAGGCTCATCATGTCGACGAGGCCGAAGCACCACGGCGAGCCGGTGGACATGCGCGACCGCGACAGGGAGGACGCCGAAAGGGCCGATGAGGCCCGCGAGACTTTCGAAGACGTCATGCTGAACGAGAAAGGCGAGGAGAAGCTGCTGTGAGCGCAACTTACACGAAGATTGCGGCAGCGCTGCTCTGCATGTCCGCCGTGGCGTTCGCAGCGAAGAAGGAGGTCGAGGAAGGACCTCGCTATGTGTTGTCTGTGCTTGCCGCGTCCGACGGAACATTGTGGGTTGGAACGGAAGGAGAGGGTCTTTTCTACCGTAGTGCTCAAACGCTTAAGTGGACACGCGACACGGCGTTTGAACAAGTTGCCGGTACGAGCGTCTTCGCCCTGTGCGAGGATTCTGCCGGTAGGATATGGGCAGGCACCCTCGATTGCGGGGTTTGCGTGTGGGACGGGGCGCAATGGAATAGAATTTCGATTGAAGAGGGACTGCCCGGCTCGCATGTCGCGGCGCTGGCGTCTGACGGCCGGGAAAACGTGTGGATTGCCACGGATGCTGGGTTATGTCGTTATTTTGAGATCGGCAATTCTGTTTCCGTGTACAACCGAAGCAACGGGCTCGACTTTTCAGGCGAAATTACGTCTATAGCGATTACAAAGCGCGGCGATGTGTTCGTTGGTACGGCGTGCAATGGCGTTTTTCGCGCAAGACGGCATGAGTCGTGGTCGAAATGGACGAAACTAAAGACGGCTTCGCAAACTATAAACTCAATATGCTGCCGTGAGGGGGGATTGACGATAATTGCTGCAAATGAAGGACTTGAGCAAAGCCTGGACTACGGGCAGAAATGGAAAACTATCGTCAGCCGTAACCCTGGAGACCCAAAGCCGCTGGCTATTGCCCATGGGGATTCTGTCGACTTGGTAGGCTTTGAGGAAAACGGGGTGAAGATGCTTTCGGCAAATGGAGCGCTTAAGGATGTGCCAGGAACCAAAATGGGAGATTTCAGGATAACGTCGCTCTCTTCTGCCTCAGGTGCGGTGCTTGTCGGCACGTACGGGCGAGGTGCACATGTCCTTGGGGAAGTGAAGGGCTTGGTGGACAAGGCGAACAAGGGGAGAAAGAAGTCCAACCCAATCCGAACGCCGATACGCGACTCTGGCATCCAAGGCTGGAATGCCCTGGGGACGGCGAGCGATTGCTATTACCTTAAGGACGATTGGTCGACAAAAGGGAACTGGTGTGGCAGATACGGATTGCGCACTGCTGTTTTGTGTGCGCAAAATTCTCCTTGGGGAGACGAGTCGATCTGTTCCGATCCAAGGTATCGCGTATCTGCGAAGATTGGCGAGAACAAGAAACAGGGTGATGTGTTGAGGTATTGGGTTCATTGGATATCTACAACAAGGATGGATTCGCTGTACAATCCGCATCTTGGGCATCGTAGGCAGTCTGAGTGGGACGACCATAGCGAGACGTACCCGCAGGCGGTAGAAGGCCCAGACCTTGTTGTTCAAACCGAAGTACCGGCTGGATGGCATGAAACTGCGTTTTATTTCTTCAACAAGGATGGCGAGATAAAGCAGAATTTCAGGCGTGATTATGTAATCTCCGCATACAAAGGCGAGACATCTACTGGTGCCCCGCTTGCCATGGCGCGTGTGCGGAGGTTCAGAAATGGCGTGTACAAGAGGTTCGCCGTACGCGGCCCCGGGAAGTTTACATTCAGAATAGCCCGCGGAAATTCTTTCTCTACGATATTGTCTGGGGTTTTCATCAGCAGGATTGTGGAAAGTCCCGAGAGCCAGTCTTCCCCCCGGCTTTCCACTTGTGCGCATTACGGCGGGCTTGTCTATAGGGAACCATCGTCATGCGAGGCGCTGTCGGGGCTGATTGCAAATGGATTTGAGAACTGCCGCTGCGGTTCTGACTACGACCGTCTTTACGGAAAGGTCGTTTCGGCATATAGAAGTGCTGCCCCTCAATCCTCTTCATCCGCGCAGCGGGCTTTCAGATGGTGGTTGAGGATATGGACCGACGACGATCGCACGAGGTTTGACCAGGCAATGCTTGCATCGTGGACCTGCCTCCAGATGAAAGACCCCAGGCGGCGCTCGGCGAAAGACTTTCCCAATAGCCCGAATGTGCTCCCTCGCGAGCCTCGACAAGATGACTACAGCCCAGAGTCTCCGCTTTTGTGGCTGCGGGATGCAAAGGTGATGAACTTGAGTGTGGCACTGAGGTCTGACGGGGATTTCTATCTGAAGGTCTGCAACCTTCACGGGACAGGAGGTTATCTCAATGACTAGAGTTGGGATGGCTGCGCAATCGGCATTATCTCTTGCGGCGGTAGTTGCTCTGCCGTTCTTCGGCGCTGCAGGGGCGTCCATAGACATCGCTTCGTCCGAGATCGAACGGGCTGACGACTATGCCCGCATCTCAACAAACACTTCGATGGTGGTTTTCTATTTAGGAAATGTTGTTGCGCCGACGCCGCGCGAGGAGTGCCGCATTGGCGACCGAACCGTCACCTGGTCGGTTTCCCCGGAGACGCAGGGCGGCCATTTGTCATCGGAATCGGAAATGTTTGTTGTATATTTTTCTAACCAGTCCGATTTCGGCAAGTCGTATGTAGTGAACGCCACTGCAACGTGGCGAGTTTATGATGAAAGCAACGGCAATGTTGTAGATGTTATCCGAGAAACGGATTTGTTTCAACTCGATGCGATTCGGTATGATTTTGTTGTTTCATGTTCCAGTGGTGTTCATCCTCTGAATCATGCATACATGCTTGTTGACAACCAACCAGCCGAGGCGCGAGTAAGGACATATGGTTGTACAAGGACTAACCTTCTGCAATTGTCGATGGCGGCTCTCCCTGAAGAGCAGAATCCTGTTAATAAGGCTGGAACTGCAATGCCGTTTTCCCGTACACAGAATCCATGTGTTTTGCACACGCCTAAAACATATTGGTATGGGTTAAGCGACCCCAATGACTGCTTTTTCAAAGAATACAAATATATTTTCACTCTGTATAGCGATTTTGATCCAGTCTGTCAGAACACAGAAGCTGTTGGCTGGCCAGAGGAAGAACCTGCGTTGACTTATGAGGTAGACATATCTCCTGATTTTGTGTATGTGGCTACATTATTTGCCGATGGTAGAATTCGTGTGGTTGCGACTAATTGCAAATATGTTATTACCAAGTCTACTGCAAATTCAATCTGTCAATACAAAGATGAAATTGAGGCAGAAGAATTGTTTCATTATAGGCAAATCACTGGACAAGTCGGTATCGATCTTGGTGGCTGCGAAGATCTCTTTGATATGAGGCGAGCCATGACAAATGACCTTGGTTTCTTGAGAACTGGTGTTGATTGTTATGAAAGAATCATTCCGTTTTCCGAATATGGATACTGTTATGTTAATCCCGAAGATTATGTAAATACCATCATTGAGAATGTGGCTCGAAAACAGAATGAAGAGATATCTGAATCGATGGGTATAATTAATGTGGATGAGAACAGAGGGTATATTGAAAAATGCGCAAAAGAATCGGCAGGCTACAATGCTGCATTTAAGTATCATTGTACATATGGTAATCCTGCATCTGGATGCAGGTTTCTGGGATATGAGAATGATTTACGTCCAAGAAGGAGACGGCAATGACTTCCTTTTTTGCAGTGTCATTGTTTATTTCCGCATGCAGGATGTCCGCAATCCCTGTGTGCTTCATTTCGCAGTGGGACAAGCTGCCACAGCTCGCAAACAAAGAGACTATTTGCCAGTTGCTTGAACCGCCGTCAAGGAATTCAAAATGGGTGCTCGTTAAAATAAACAAGTTTTCATCTTCCGACTATTGCGCAAAGGGAAGTTCTGACGAGGATGGGTCTTACGCGTGGACTATGGGCATGTGCTGCCGACCAGCTTGTATTATTGATAAATTGCCTGTAATTAATATCTCTGGAGATGGCAGATGCTTTTTTGCTGATAAGATGCCCAAGCCTCACAAGATCACATTTAGCATATATGTTAAGGACGTGGAGACGTTGTTGTATCGGCCGCCATTAGGACCCGGTGATGCAATAGTTCTTGCTCGTGTGCACATCATGAGCAAAGAGGAAGTTGGTTCCATGAAGGAGGCGTGCGAGCGCGTATACCATAAGCCCAGGATAGTCTATTTGAATGCGACTAATGAGTATTCGGACACACACAAGGTGACAGCTCCGCGCCCGCAAACAAAGAGTATAATTGGAAATCCTATTTTCCTGAAGGCTGATCCTGCTTGCCTTTTCGTTGTCGAGCCATATTTGGAGGCATCTCGCTGCGAATACATTGGCCCCATAGTGCTTTCAAAACGGGAAGCCTCCGAGATGCTGTATGTTCTTCTTGGCGACAGCGAATACGCCAAGAGGCAATTGCCGGAAGGCTTTGCGAAAGGAGATGACCTTGCAGAGCTGAAGACATCTCTCGGCAAAGACCTGTATTACTACAAGGCGCATCCGGAGAAGCTCAAGCAGCTTCGTGAAGATGTGGATTATTCGTTGAAGGTTGCTACTGGTGTATTGCCGGTTAGCGACAAATGCAAAAAGGGATCGAACAGTAGGGCGCAACCGATGAATGTGCAAGATTCCAAAAAATTGGAGGGCGCAAAGCTGTGAGCGCAACTTACACCAAAAACGCGGTTGACGCGATGAACGCGGCGGCGAGCTGCGCGCGCCAGTTCGGGCACGACCACATCGGCTCGGAGCACATATTCCTCTCGATTCTCGCCATTCCGTCGTGCTCGGCGGTGAAGAGGCTGTCACTTCTCGGCACCACGGCGGAGGAGCTTTCGGAGTCGATGCGAAACTCGATGACGGGCGGCGCCACCACGCTTTCGCGGGGCCCGCTGCCGATAACGGCCCGCACGAAGAAGGTTCTGGAGATTGCGGAAATCGAGGCCAAGGGCGGGAGAGTCGGCACGTCGCATCTCGTGGCCGCCATGCTTCGCGAGGGCGAGAACGCCGCCGCGCAGCTCATGTTCAACGCAGGGATAACGCTCGACAGGTTCCTTGCCGCCGGCGTGCAGGGGCCGTCTCCGGCCGAAATGGCCGAGGAGGAGGAACCAGAGGAGCCTGAGCGCGGCGCCACGAAGCGCGGCGCAAACGGCAAGGCGGCGAAGACCCCGAACCTGAACGCCTTCGGCAGGGACCTTACCGACTTCGCCCGCCAGGGGAAGCTCGACCCCGTCATTGGTCGCTCCGGCGAATTGAAGCGCATAGTGCAGATTCTTTCCCGCCGCACTAAGAACAACGCAGTGCTGATCGGCGAGGCGGGCGTCGGCAAGACTGCCGTCGTCGAGGGGCTTGCGCTCGCGATACACCGCGGCGAAGTTCCCGAGAAGATGCAGGGCAAGCGCGTCATTGCCCTCGACATGGCGCGCGTCGTCGCAGGCACGCAGTACCGCGGGCAGTTCGAGGAAAGGCTCAAGAAGATAGTCGACGAGACGAAGCGCTCCGGGAACGTCAT